>JALDXR010000205.1:0-6478 GCA_032154865.1 Nocardioidaceae bacterium | reverse complement strand
CGATGAACGGATGGACCCGGCCCACGCTGGCCTCGACCTGGTTGGTCACCGCCTCCGTGATCGACTCCCAGAAGATCTGAATCTTGCTCGGGACCTTGCTGGTCACCTTGGCCCGCATCCACAGGCCCAGACCGATCACGACCACGCCGGCCGCGACCGTGGACCACATGGTGTCCGCGTTCCACGTCATTCCGAGGAACTCGAACGTGATGTGGTGGCCCGGCTCGATGTCGGTCTCGGCGAGGATCGTGTCAGCGCTCATGCCTGTCGCAACTCCTTCAGCAGCGGCAGCCCGGTGAGGACGAGTGCGATCAGGTGGAAGACCGCGAGGCCGGCGAGGACAGTCGCTCCGGTCGGCCAGAACGCCACCGTGAGGGCCACGGCGACGAGGGAGATCCCCATCAGCCGGACCAGTGACGAGATCGCGAACTGCTTGCGGGACAGCAGATCGTCTCCCTCGGTCGAGCGGATCAGGAATGCCTCGGTGAACAGGCCGTTGCCGTAGCCGAGAACAACGCCGATGCTGACAAACACACCGATCTGCCACTCACCGAGTCCGAGGGCGATCCAGAACGCCGCGAACGCCAGGACGCCGGCCAACAGCAGGGCTCGGCGCTGGTTACGCATGGCCTGTGCCACCGGCAATGACTGGTTCACCGGATGACCCTCTCTTCCTGTCGTGCGCACTCGTGCCCTCGTATGAGGGTCGCGCTCACTCCCGCAGGAACGGCTTCATCTGACGCCAGGTACCCACCACGCCGAGGGCGATTCCGCAGGCCAACCCGATCAGCACGAAAACGGGGAAGGTGTCTATCCAACTGTCGATGAACCATCCCAGACCCATTCCCAGCAGCAGGCAGACGACGTTGTAGGTGCCGATGCCTAGCAGCGTCCATACATCGAGAGTCGGCTTTGCACGATCGTCGTTCATCGCGCGAGTGGCTCCCGTCACCCAGGGTGATGCGAGGTTCACGCAGTCTCGCCGTGGGCGAGACGGCAGCGACGCTACCACAGCGATCACGACCGGAATTCGTCGCGTCACCAGGCCTCTGTGGCCGGATTGGCTCGCGACTCGGCGAGTACCGGGGCTCGGTGTCGGTCGTCATATGGCGGCCGTCCTGGGTGCCGGACAACGGGCGGTTGTGCCGCCCCCGTCGGTCGGATCTGGTCTTGAGTACGCGTCCGGGGGGTCGTTTGCTGAGCAGTTCCTGAACGCTTGTGAAAAGTAGCACAAAGTCTGGGGCGGACTCAAATCGTGGCTAGACCACCGGTCCCGCCGGGGTCTGCGGCCAGCGTGGCAGGGCGAAAGTCGCGACCAGGGTAACGACGGCGAGCAGTCCGACGCCGACCATCGAGCGCCAGCCGGCGAACAGGCTCAGCCAGACGGTTCCGAACGCGACGAACGCCGCGAGCATGTACATGACGAGGACGGCACGCCGATGCGAGTGGCCGATCTCGAGCAGCCGATGGTGCAGGTGCATCTTGTCGGGACTGAACGGCGACCGCCCGGCCCGGGTCCGCCGGATCACTGCCAGGAAGAGGTCGACGAACGGGACCATCACCATCGCCACCGGCAGGATCAGTGGGAGCAGGGTCGGCGTCAGGGTGGCCTGGGCGCCGGCGATGCCCTCGGACACCGACGTCGCCGGGAACTGCCCGGTGAGGCTGATCGCCGATCCGGCGAGCACCAGGCCGATCAGCATCGACCCGGAGTCGCCCATGAACATCCGTGCCGGGAAGAAGTTGTGCGGCAGGAAGCCGGCACACGCACCCGCGAGTGCCGCGGTGAGCAGGGCGGCCGTGATCGCGAGCGACTGGGCGTTCTCCCGGGCGAGCAGGTAGGCGAAGATGAAGAACGCGGCCGCGCCGATGCAGATGACGCCGGCGGCGAGCCCGTCGAGCCCGTCGATGAAGTTGACCGCGTTCACCGTCACGACGATCACCAGCACGCTGAAGAACGCCGCCTGCAACGGATCCAGGACGAGCGTGCCGGTCAGACCCGGCAGCGGCAGGTAGAGGAACTGGACCCCCTGCGACACGACGACGACCGCCGCGATGACCTGGCCGGCGAACTTGGTCAGGGCGTCGAGCTCGTAGACGTCGTCCACCACGCCGACGATGCAGATGAGTACGCCGCCGAGCAGGACCGCTCCGGCGTCGTCGAAGACCACGTCGTTGGCGGTGGACAGGAACGGCAACTGCCGCATCACCAGCCAGGCCGCGCCGAGGCCGGCGAGGATCGCGATACCGCCGAAGTACGGAATGGGCGTCGCGTGCACGTCTCGATCGCGGACCTTCGCCACGGCGTGCAGCCGGGTCGCCACCTCGCGAGCGATCACCGCTGTGACATAGGTGGCGACCGCGGCGGCGAGGAAGATCACCAAGTATTCGCGCATGACCCGAGCCCACAACGGCGAAGTCGTCCGGTGCCCCCCGACCCGCTCACGAGGCTACCTCGACACGCTCGTCGTACTCCTTCAGACTGGCCAGTTCGATCGCACCCTCGCGGAGCACCCGCGGCGGGTCGGCAGTCACGTCGAGGATCGTGGACGGAACGTCACCGTCGGTCGGACCGCCGTCGAGGTAGACCTGAACCGACTCGCCGAGCATCTCCTCCGCGTGGTCGACCGTTGTCGGTGACGGCTGGCCGGTGCGGTTGGCACTGCTCACCGCGAGCGGACCGGTCCGCCGCAACAGCTCGAGTGCGTCGTCGTTGTCGGGCATCCGAACGGCCACGGTGGCCCGGGTGTCGCCGAGGTCCCAGGTCAGCGACGGCTGCTGCTGGCAGACCAACGTGAGCGGGCCGGGCCAGAAGGCGTCGATGAGCTCACGAGCCAGATCCGGAACCTTGGTGGTCAGCGCGTCCAAGGTGGTCTGGGCGGCGACCAGCACCGGCGGCGGCATGTTGCGACCCCGGCCCTTGGCGCGGAGCAGCCGGCGTACGGCGGCCGGGTCGAAGGCATCGGCGGCGACGCCGTACACGGTGTCGGTCGGCAGGACGACGAGCTTGCCGGAGCGCAACGCTGTGACGGCGGCCTCCATGCCGCTCTCTCGCTCGTCCTCATCGGCGCACGAGAACCGCTCAGACACGAGCCCCCCTCGCTTGGCTCGCCGAGCCGAAGACCAGGGTGCGGCGGTGGACTGCTCGCTCGCTCACGGAGGACATCGTGCCACCCGTGCCGATCGGCGTGCAGATCGGCTGCCGGAGGCGTGGGAACGGGCGCCCTCAGCGCCGGTGCGCCGTGGTGAACCTCGGACGGCCGGCGAGATCGCGATGGTCGCGAACGCCGGTCCATCGCTCGGTCGCGCCGAACAGCGCCGGAACCACCTCACCTTGGGAGTCGGCGTGCTCGCACCCGACGACGCCGCCGGGACGCAGCAGCCGATGGGCGACCTGCTCGACCAGCCGGATCGTGTCGAGTCCGTCGTCACCGGACCACAGGGCGATCGCGGGGTCGTGGTCGCGAGCCTCCACGGCGACCGACTCGTACTCGCTCAAGGGGATGTACGGCGGGTTGACCAGCACGACGTCGACCCCGCCGTCGAGCTCGTGGAGGCAGTCGGCGATGTCGCCGGCTCGCAGGTCGACACCGGTGCCGGCGAGATTGCGCCGTGCGTAGTCCAACGCCGGCTCGGCGAGCTCGACCGCGAACACCCTGGCCGTCGGGTGTTCGTCGGCGACTGCCTTCGCGATCACCCCCGAGCCGGTGCACAGATCGACGGCGATCGGGCTCCTGGTCCCGGCCGCGTGCAACGCCGTGAGCTGGGCGATCCCCCAGCCGGCCAGCATCTCGGTCTCCGGCCGGGGTACGAAGACCCCCGGCCCGACCTCGACCTCGACGTAGCGAAACGCCGCGGAGCCCAGCAGGTGCTGCAACGGCACTCGCTTGGCCCGACGGGCGGCCAGGTCCTCGAACCGAGCGGCCGGCTCCTGGTCGAGCTCGGCGTCGCCGTCGAGGCTCAGGTGCGGCACACCGAGCACGTGCGCGAGCAGCAGCCTGGCGTCGAGCTCCGGCGACGCGACTCCGGCCTCCGATAGCCGGACGGTCGCCGCGCTCAGCAGCTCGCGGGTCGTCATGCGCTCTCCTGGCCCGCCTCCGCCATCCGCTCGGCCTCGTCGGCGGTCACGACGGCGGCGATCACCGCATCGAGGTCGCCGTCGATGACGGCGTCGAGGTTGTAGGCCTTGAAGCCGACGCGGTGGTCCGAGATCCGATTCTCCGGGAAGTTGTACGTCCGGATCCGCTCCGAGCGGTCCACGGTGCGTACCTGGGAACGACGCCGCTCGGCGGCCTCGGCGTCGGCGGCCTCCTGGGCCATCGCGAGCAGCCGGGCCCGCAGGATCCGCATCGCCTGTTCCCGGTTCTGCAGCTGGCTCTTCTCGTTCTGGCAGCTCACCACGACGCCCGTAGGGAGGTGGGTGATCCGCACGGCGGAGTCGGTGGTGTTGACGCTCTGGCCGCCGGGACCCGAGGACCGGAAGACGTCGATCCGGAGGTCGGAGTCGTTGATCTCGACATCGATCGGCTCGGCCTCCGGCAACACAAGCACGCCGGCGGCCGAGGTGTGGATGCGGCCCTGTGACTCGGTCACGGGTACGCGTTGGACCCGGTGCACGCCGCCCTCGTACTTGAGCAGCGCATAGGGAGCCTCGCCGGGGTCGGGAGTGCCCTTGGCCTGGATGGCCATCGTCACCGAGCGGAAGCCGCCCAGCTCGGACTCCGTGGCATCCAAGGTCTCGACCCGCCAGCCGCGGCGCTCGGCGAACCGGGTGTACATGCGGGCCAGGTCGGCCGCGAACAGGGCCGACTCCTCGCCGCCGGCGCCGGCGTTGATCTCGAGGATCACGTCGCGATCGTCGGCCGGGTCGCGCGGCAGCAGCAGCCGGCGCAGTCGCTCCTCGAGCTCCGAGCGGGTCGCCTCGAGCGACTCGGCCTCGGCGGCGAACGACTCGTCCTCGGCGGCCAGCTCACGCGCCGCGACAACGTCTTCGCTGGCCTGCTGCCACGCCCGGTAGGTCTCGACCACCGCACGTACTCGTGCGTAGCGCTGACCGACGCGCTTGGCGCGCTGGGGGTCGGCGTGCAGGGCCGGGTCGGCCAGCTGGCGCTCCAGGTCGGCGTGCTCGGCGACCCAGGACTCGACCGCTTCGAACATCACGCCACCTCCTTCCGGCCAGCTCGTCCCGTCACACGATTACCACGTTCTCGTGGTGTCCAAGCACTCTGCATGGTGTCGACGCCGTGCGGAGTGCGGTCGTACCACGCGAACGTGGTACAACGACGGCGCCGCCCGAGGTCGTGGCCTGGGCGACGCCGTGTGGTGGAGCTACTTGCCGGACTTGGCCTTGGCGTAGCGCTTCTCGAACCGGGCGACGCGGCCGCCGGTGTCGAGGATCTTCTGCTTACCGGTATAGAACGGGTGGCAGTTGGAGCACACCTCGGCGTGGATGACGCCGTTGGCGGCTGTGCTGCGGGTCGTGAACGTGTTCCCGCAGGAGCAAGTCACCTCGGTGACCCCGTACGCGGGGTGAATGTCGGATTTCATGGTGTCCTCTCACATGCGGTCGCCGGGTCGCCCGCGGCACGGGCGTGAACCGGAACCGGCTATCAGTGTGCCATCGGCGCGAATCTCAACGCCAATTCGACGGCGTACATTCCCGCGTCAGAGCTGCTTCTCGACGTCGCCGGCGAGCTCCTCCGGCGTCGTGTTGGGGGCATAACGTCGTACCGGCTGACCCTCGCGATCGACGAGGAACTTCGTGAAGTTCCACTTGATCCGGCCGCCTAGCACGCCCCGCTTCTCCTCCTTGAGCCAGTCGTAGAGCGGGTGCGTGCCGTCGCCGTTGACCTCGATCTTGGCGAACATCGGGAACGAGACGTCGTAGGTCGTGGAGCAGAACGTCTTGATCTCGGTCTCGTCGCCGGGCTCCTGGTGGCCGAACTGGTCACACGGGAAGCCCAGCACGACGAATCCGCTGTCGACGTGCTTGCGGTAGAGCTCCTCGAGACCGGCGTACTGCGGAGTGAAACCGCACTTCGATGCGACGTTGACGATGAGGAGCACCTTGCCTTCGTAGGTCGACAGGGACTGCTCCGCACCGTCGATAGTCGTCGCGGTGAAGTCGTACGCGGTGGTCATCAGCTGTCGTCGCCGCGGCGGCCGTTGGGGGCCGTCGGGGTCGTCTTCTGAACCTCCATCAGGAACTCGACGTTGGTCTTGGTCTGCTTCAGCTTGTTGAGCAGCAGCTCCAAGGCCTGCTGGGCATCGAGTGCACCCAGCACCCGGCGCAGCTTCCAGACGATCGCGAGCTCGTCGCGGGACATCAGGAACTCCTCGCGGCGGGTACCCGAGGCGTCGACGTCGATCGCGGGGAAGATCCGCTTGTCGGCGAACTCCCGACGCAGCCGGACCTCCATGTTTCCGGTGCCCTTGAACTCCTCGAAGATGACCTCGTCCATCTTGGAGCCGGTCTCGA
>JALDXR010000204.1:0-6512 GCA_032154865.1 Nocardioidaceae bacterium | reverse complement strand
GCAGGAGCCCCGGGTCAACGGCTCCGGCGGAAGGCATCGGCGACAGCGCGGTCGACGGTGGCGAGCTGGGTGTGGATCTGCTCGATGGTGTACGGATCGAGATCGCCGAGGAGGTCATGCGCGTCGCGCCACACCTCACCGGCGGCCGGATGGTCGCCGGACAGCTGGTGACAGGCGCCGATGTGAGCGAGGGTGCCGGCCTCGCCGTAGAGATCGCCGAGCTCCCGGAACAGCTCGAGCGCGCGGTGGTCGCAACGGACGGCTGCGGCGGGATCGCCGAGCTGAAGGTGGGTGTCGGCGAGGCACGACCAGGTGTGCGCTTCGTAGCCGCGGTTGCTGAGCTTCTGGTGCAGGATCAGCGCCTGCTCGCCCAGCTCGAGCGCCTGGCTGTGTTCGCCGAGGCGGCCGTGGTGCCAGCCGAGGTCGGTGAGGGCGACGGCCTGACCGACCTCGTCTCCCAGCTGCTCGAAGAGGTCGTACGCGCGACCGGCGGCGTCGAGTGCCTCGGCCTCCCGGCCCTCGATCGCGAAAACGAGGTCGCGGTAGTAATGCGCCCAGGCCTGGCCGACGGGGTCGTCCCGGGACCGCTCCAGGGCGGTGTCGAGCGCCCGGTGGGCGTCGTCGAAGCGGCCGAGGTCGGCGAGCGCCCACGCCAGGTTGCGGAGCGCCCGGGCCTCCTCGACCGGGTCGCCCAGCCGCTGGGCGGCGGCCACGGCGTCCTGCTGGGTTTCGACCCGGTCGTGCCAGAAGCCTCGGCGATGCAGAACGAACGACAACGCCCGCGCCAGATGGCCGACCTCGCGGTCGAGACCCAGACCGGCGGCGAGCTTCGACGCGGCCAGCAGAGCCGAGCGCTCCTCGGTCAGCCAGGCCATCGCCTCCTCGGGTCCGGCGATGTCCGGGATGCAGACCCCCGGCAGCGGCGCGGCCAAGGCGATCGTCTCGAGATGCCCGTCGAGACGCTCCAACGCGGCGTACGCGGTCTGGACGTAGTGGTCCACGATGCGCCGCTGGGCGGCTACGCCGTCGGCGTCGTGGACGTTGCAGAGCTCGGCTGCATAGGCGCGGAGCAGGTCGTGGGCGGAGTAGCGGCCTTTGGCACGCTCGGTGAGCAGGTTGGCGCTGGTCAGCTCGGCCAGCGGCGCCTCCACCCGGGCGATCGGGATGCCGGCCAGGCTGGCCGCCGCCGCAACCGTGGCATCGGGACCAGGGTGCAACCCGGCGACCAGCCGGAACAGCCGGGCACCGGTCTCTCCGAGGGTGCCGTACGACCACGAGAAGACCGCTCGCACGTCGGCGGCCTGACCCAACGCCCCGAGGACATCTCGAAGCTCGTCGGCGAGTGCGCCGAGCGGATGCGTCGGACGGATGGCGGCGCGGGCGGCGACGATCGCGAGTGCCAGTGGCAGTCCCGCACAACGGCGGACGATCTCGTCGACGGCGGCCGGCTCGGCGGCGATCCGATCCGGACCCAGCCGGCGGGCCAGCAACCGCTGCGCCTCGTCGAACGGCAACAGGTCGACGGTGAGCGGATGCGCGCCGTAGGTCATGACCAGCCCGGCGAGATGGTCCCGGCTCGTCACCATCACCAGGCACCCGGGCGTGCCCGGCAGCAGCGGAGCAACCTGCTCGGCGTCGCGGGCGTTGTCGAGCAGCACCAGCATCCGTCGGCCGGCGAGCAGACTGCGATAGAGCCCGGCCTGGGCGGCCGTCCCGTCCGGGATCCGCTGTGGCGCCACCTGCAGAGCGTCGAGGAGCTCGCGGAGAGCCGCCGCCGGTCCCACTGCCTCGCCGGACGGGTCGTAGCCGCGCAGGTCGATGTAGAGCTGGCCGTCCGGGAAGCGCGCGGCGACCCGGTGTGCCCAGTGCACGGCGAGCGTGGTCTTCCCGACGCCAGCCGTGCCGGCGACAGCAGCGATCAGGGACGACCCGGGCCCTGGTTCGTCCGGTCGGCGGAGCAGCGCGTCCAGCGCCGCCAGCTCGTCCTCGCGCCCGGCGAACCCGTCGACGCTGGCGGGCAACTGCCGCGGAACCGTGCGTACGGTAGGTGGCGCGCCGCCCGCGAGCAGGTCGGCGTGGACCTGCCGCAGTTCGGCACTCGGATCGGCGCCGAGCTCGTCGGCGAGTCGGCGCCGGATCGTCTCGTAGCGCTCCAGCGCCTCGGCGGGACGACCGGCCGACTCCAGGACCCGGAGCAGCCGCACCCACAGCGACTCGCGCAAGGGATGTCGCTCGGCCAGCTCAGCCAGCTCGGTCGCGACGGCCGGCTCGACCTGTGGCCGGCTCGCCAGGTCCAGATCGACGCGTCGCTCGAGCGCGGTGAGATAGCGGTCCACGAGCGCCGGAGCGACGGATTGCTCCAGCCAGTCCGATCGGATGCCGTCGAAGGGCGCTCCGCGCCACAGCGCCGACGCAGCGGCCAGCCCGGACCGCTCGGCGTCCCGGTCTCGCGTCGCCGCCGCCTCGTCGAGCAGCCGACCGAAGCGGAGCGCGTCGACGTCGTCCGGCTCGGCCGCCAGCAGATAGCCACCCGGTTGGGCCAGGATCAACTGGGTCCCGTCGGACTCCAGTGCGCGGCGCAGCCGCTTGATGTTCGTACGGACGTTGGCCCGTGGGTCGCCACTCGCCGCCGTACCCCACACCGCGGTCGCCAGCCGATCGGTCGGGACGGTCCGGCCCGCCGACATCGCCAGCACGGCGAGCAGCGCCCGCAGCCGTCCGGCGGACAGCTCCACCGGCCGCCCAGCCGCCGTCACGCGCAGCGGCCCGAGCAGCTCGACGGTCAGCACGCGATCGCACTCCTTCGCTGGACAGCCGGCGAGTTTCACCGGACTGACAGCACTCTGCCACCCGCATCAGCCAAGCTGGCCATCTCGGTGCACAAGCGTGATTTCACGAAGGAGTCCCATGAGCAAGGTGATCTTCGATATGAGCATGTCGCTGGACGGGTTCGTCAAGGCGACCGGCGCCACTCCCGACGAGCCGCTCGGCAAGGGTGGCGAGCGGCTGCACGAGTGGGCGATGGGCGACGACGCGACCAGCCGCCAGCTCCTCATCGACGCCGTAGCGGCCGCCGGCGCCTTCATCGGCGGCCGCCGGACGTACGACGACTCGCTTCGCTGGTGGGGAGCCAACGGCCCGACCGGTGACGACCGAGTGCCGTTGTTCGTCGTGACCCACCAGGCGCCGGAGGACTCGCCCGAGAACGGCGTCTACACCTTCGTGACGGACGGGATCGACAGCGCCCTACGGCAGGCGAGAGAGGTCGCCGGCGACAAGGACATCTACATCATGGGTGGCCCAGTTCTCGCGAGTCAGTACATCCAGGCCGGACTGGTCGACGAGATCGGCGTCCACCTGGTGCCGGTCCTGCTCGGCGGCGGAGACCGACTCGTCGACCTGCTCGGGGAGGACCACGTCCAGCTCGAGGTGATCAGCGTCCTGGACGCTCCGAGCGCCACTCACCTCGTCTATCGCGTCGTGAAGTGAGCCGCCCGTCGGTCAGCCCTGGCCGGCGAGCGCGTCGCGAGTCACTGTCACGCCCTCGGCGAAGGCGACCAGCTGCTCGTTGGTCCAGCCCAGGTTGCGCCAGGCCTGCACGTCGACGTAGATCCCGTTGCCGTAGTCGTAGGTCAACAGGTCGGCGTCGCCCCCAGCACTGACGACACCCGGACGCCCGTTCACCTCGACCGGATCGCCACCCTGCGGCACACCGGGACCGACGTCCTTGGACTGCAGCATCACCACGAGCTTGCCTGCGAACGCGTCCGGCGATGTGGTGTCACCCTCGGGTGCGATCGTCAGCGAGTACTGCGGGTGGTCCGGGATCTGGATGTACCAACCCTCGGGTACGAGGTCGACGATGAAGCCGTTGGGCTGCTCCCCGTTATATGCGACCAGGTGCACCCCGGAGTTCGGCGCCTGTGACGGGGCTTTCTCGGGTCCGGCCGCCGGGCTCTCGCCGGCCCCGTCGGAGCCGCCGACGCCGCCGACGACGATCGCGGAGCCGACCACCACGGCCGCGGCGACCGTACTCCCGACCGATGACCAGACTGCTCGCCGCCGGCGTCGGTGTCGCCAGGCCGTCCGGCCGCGAAGAATGTCGGCCTCGACGACGTCCGGCGACGGGGTGACCTCGCTCGACCTTGCGGTCTGGCGCAACAACTGCTCGATGTCACTCATGGCTGGTGTCCTTCCACGACGGATGCGTTGCCGTTCAGCGCGGCCCGCAGTTGAGCCAGCCCGCGTGCGGTCTGACTCTTGACGGTGCCCTCGCTGCAGCCCAGGGCATCGGCGGTCTCGGCAACGCTGATGTCGTGCACATGACGGAGGATCACCGCGGCCCGCATCCGTGGCGGCAACTCCGCCAGGGCCCGGAAGACAGCGGCGTCGGTGTCGGTCGGTTCGGCGTCCTCGACACTGACGTCCGGCACGTCGGCGCTCGCGACCTCGCGGCGTACGTGCGGTCGGCGCCGCTCGTCGAGATGCGCGTTGACCAGGGCCTTCCGGACGTACGCGTCGCGGTCGTCGTCCCGAATCCGGCGCCACGCCAGGTACACCCGGATCAGGACGGTCTGGACGAGATCCTCGGCGCGATGCCGGTTGCCCGACGACAACAGCGTCGCCGTACGCAGCAGCCCGGGACGGCTCCGAATCACGTACGCCCGGAACTGCTCATCCCGGGAGGTCGGGTTGGCCACCCTCATACCTCCTATACGTCTGGCCCGCCCGGCGGGGTTGCATGCCCGGACGACCAGCCGCGATGCAACCTGGCCGATCGCGCCGGACGTACACAGAGCAGAGGGTGCTGCCGAGCGACCGGAGTGTGGTGCGGATGGCGCAGTGGGGACGGTCCACGGCGATCGGACTCGCCGGCTGCCTGCTGGTCGCGATCGGCTTCGCCGCATACGACCACGATGTCCTGACCGGCGAATCGGCGTCGACCGATGAGGATTCGGCAGCCGTTGCGCCGGTGGCCGACCCGTCGCCCGGGACCATCCGACCGGCAGCCGACGAGCGGACTCGGCCGGGTCAGGCGCCCGAACCGGTTCGGCTCGACCCGCGCTGTGAGCGAGGCCGGGCGCTGTGCGCCGACAAGTCGACCAACACCCTGCGCTGGGTCGTGGATGGTGAGATCCGGACGACAGTGGCAGCGCGCTTCGGGGCACCGAAGACCCCGATCCGGGAGGGCATGTTCCGCGTGTACGACAAGCTGCGGCACCACGTGTCGTCGCTCTACGGCACGCCGATGCCGTTCGCGATGTTCTTCTCCGGCGGTCAGGCGGTGCACTACTCGAAGGACTTCAGGCACGAGGGCTACGACGGCGCATCCCACGGGTGCATCAACGTCCGGAACTACCGAGCGATGGCCGACCTGTTCGATCGGGTTCGCATCGGCGACAAGGTGATCGTCTACCGGTCCTGACATCAACTCTGTCTATGGAAAACCAGGAGAATTGGCATTAGACGTAATGGGTCGAGGTGCCGCACGCTGGATCCATGGAGACCTCGGCAATGGCGACCTTCGCTCTCGCGGCACTGGTGCTCATCATGATCCCGGGACCAGACCTGGCCCTGATCACTCGCAACGCACTCGCGGGCGGCCGGCACGGCGGACTGTTCACCACGATCGGCGGAGCCCTCGGCGTCACGGTTCACGCGAGCACCGCCGCACTCGGACTGTCGGCGCTGCTGCTGGCGTCAGCGGAGGCGTTCATGGTGCTCAAGCTCGTCGGCGCGGCGTACCTGTTCTGGCTCGGCCTGCAGACACTTCGGGCGGCGGTCCGGTCCCGGCGAGAGAACGTACCCGAGAAGCCGGTCGCCACCCCGCGTGGCCGCTCGGCGTACCTGCGCCAGGGCTTCCTGTCGAACGCGCTCAACCCCAAGGTCGCGCTGTTCTTTATCACTTTCCTGCCGCAGTTCATCCCCGCGGACTCCGGATCACCCCAGGCCGCAGCGCTGGCGCTCTCAGGGATCTTCGCCGTGCTCTACGTCGCCTGGTTCGGCTCGTACGTCGCCGCCGTCGAACGGCTCGGCAGGTGGCTGCGCCGACCGGCCGTGAAGGCCCGGATCGAGCAGGTCACCGGCCTGCTGCTCGTCGCCGTCGCCGTGCGACTGAGCCTCAGCTAGCCCTGACGAGCGCGCCGCCGGGGCAGCAGATTCCGGCGCTAGGAGTTGCTGCCTCCCGGCACCGTGATGGTCCGCGGGGGATCAGGGATGAGTCCCGGATCGATCGGCTCACCGTCGGCGTCGAACGCCCTCAGCTCGAGCGTGAGCTCAGTTCCGGACTCGTAGTCGGCAGTCTCGAACCAGGTCGCCCAGAAGACGAAGCCGCCATGTGGAGTTGCGACCCGCCATGGCTCGGGGCCACCCGGCGTCCCGACTCGGACCTCGACCCGGTCGACGCTCTCGGCGACGCGATAGAGCCCGGCCGCCTTCCAGTAGTCCGGCGTCCCGGTATACACGGCCTGGGCGAGGTCCAGCGGCATGTCCATTCCCCGGATCGGCTGCTG
>JALDXR010000203.1:0-6521 GCA_032154865.1 Nocardioidaceae bacterium | reverse complement strand
GGTTGCGGCACGACGATCGGCTGCGTGCGATAGGCGATGACGATGTTGGCGACGACGGCGGCCGCGAAGACCAGGCCGAAGATCAAGAACAGTGCGGTACGCGTGACCAGGATCGTGCTGAAGACGTCCGAGTAGCCCAGCGAATCGAACCAGAGCCGGTCGGTCCATACGCCTGTGAACACGGCGATGCCGAAGATCAGCGCCACCAAAGTGACGATGGTGGGCAGGAGTACCCGCCGCATTGTCGACTGGCGCGGTTCTTGCCTTGTGACGTCACCGCCCTCGGTATCGAATTCGTCGGCCACGGACTCAGTCTGTCAGGGAGCGTGCCAGAAGCCCCACGAGGCCCGGTATCAGTTCGGTACCTTCTAGGATCGCGTCGTCACGATCGTGCTCTCTGAGCCGAATGGCGCAATGTGCCCGGCCGTCACGGGTGACCGCCACCGCCATCCGTACCTCGTGCCGATCCGGATGCTGCGCGGCCGCAGCCTCGTATTCGGGTCCGGGCGGCAGCGAGGCCTCCGCGTCCTCCGGCAGCACGAACCGCTCGAGGACGGCGGCAGCACCGCGTACGGCCGGCGGCCACTCGATCCGGGTCAGCAGGTTCTCCAGCTCCTCGGACGGGTTGAGCTCTTGCTCGATCGGGGTGAGCGTGCCGGCGACACTGGCCGGATCGAGACCGAGCCGGGCGGCGAGCTCCGGTTCGGCCGACAGCAGCTCACTCGTGGGAACCAGCGCGTACAACCGCGCCGGCTGGTCCCATCCCGACTCGGCGACGTGCGACTCGACCTCGAGAACGGCCTGCCGTACGGCATCGTCAGTACGCCACTCGCCGGCGTCCGGCGCATTCTCACTCACAGTTGGGAACGTCCGCGTCGGGGTCGGCGGCGAGCGCGTCGAGGGAGGTCACTGCCGAGTGCAGTGTGTCTATCTCGACCAGCTGCAGATCATCGTGGTCGACGTCGACGGCTTCCGCGCAGTTGTCGGCGGGGACCAGGAAGATGTCGGCCCCGACCCGCTCGGAGCCCACGATCTTCTGCTGGATGCCGCCGATCGAGCCCACGTTGCCCTTGGCGTCGATCTCGCCGGTCCCGGCGATGACCTGGCCGTCGGTCAACTCACCCGGCGTGAGCTTGTCGTAGATCGCGAGCGCGAACATCGCCCCGGCACTCGGGCCGCCGATGTTCGGGTCGACGTTGAACCGGATCGGGAACGGGAAGTGCGGCATCAGGCCGATCTCGATGCCCACGACGGGGACCGACGCGTCGTCCGGCGACGGTTCGGTGGTGATGTCGAACGTACGAGTCTCGCCATCGCGCCGGACGGTGATCTTGACCGGGTCGCCCGGCTCCCGATCGCGGACCGCGTTGATCGCTGCTTGCGCCGTGTCGACCGGCTCGCCGTCCACGGCCACCAGCTGATCCCCCACCTCGAGTTGGCCGTCGGCCGGTTCGTCCGGAACCACCGTCATGATCTGGACCGTTTCGGTCACCTTGTAGCCGGCCTCGGTCAGGCCGGCGATCTGGGCGCTGGACTGTGAGCCGGTCATCTCGAGGTGGGTCTCCTCCTCGGCCTCCTGGACCGACTGCTCCGGCGGATAGACCAGGTCCCGCGGAATGACCGCGGTGTCGGAGTCGAACCACCCGTCGATCGCCTGCCACAGACCGACGTGGGAGTCGGGGCTGGTGACCGACACGGTCGTCATGCGCAGCTGTCCGGACGTTGGGTAGGTCTTGACGTCGGGGCCGAACTCGATGATCGGCCCGCGGGCCGTGTGGGCCAGGGTGTCGACCGTCTGGCCCGGCTTCATGGTGACGTACGGCACCGGCAGGAGTACGGCCACGCTGATCAGTGCGACCAGCAGCATCGCGGCCACCGTGAGCGTCGTGGCTCGCGAGGTCATGCGCCCCAGCCTCTCACCGGCGCGGGCCGGGACGGCGCCGTGGGGTCGACCGCGCCGAAGGCCGGACCGCGACACCACGCGGCCGGTCGTTCGGCTGGACGACGATCCGGCGGGCCGACGCCGGGAGCGGTTTCGCGAGTGCCGAGCCGAGTCGGGCGACGCGGGTCGCCTTGTCGCGGTCGCTCTCGCGCTGGCGGTCGTCGCGGTCTCGGCCGGCCCACGCCGCCCAGACCATCGCGACCGCCGTGATCCCCAGCGGGACCGCGAGCCACCACAGCACACTCATGCCGACCAGCGTAGGCGGCTGTCCACCGTCCGGCCGGAGTTGTCAGGCGTATGTCGCGCTATGGCGCGAATGGCGGCTGACAACTCGACGGGGTCACGGCGTGCCGACCCACTCGTCGGTGCCGTCGCTGAAGCGCTGGTGTTTCCAGATCGGGACGGTCGCCTTGAGCTCGTCGATCAGCGCGTGGCAGGCATCGAGGGCCTCGCCGCGATGCGCCGCGCACACCCCGACCACGACCGCGATGTCGCCGATGGCGAGCTCGCCGACCCGATGCACCGCGGCGACCCCGATCACGCCGTGGCTCGCCGCCACCTTCTCGGCGATCTCGCGCATCCGGTCGAGTGCGGTCGGATGAGCGGAGTACGTCAGGCCCTCGACCGAGCGGCCGCCGTCGTGGTCGCGCACCGTACCCACGAACACCGCCAGGCCACCGGCCCGAGGGTCGGCCAGGGCGCTCTGGACCTCATCGACGCGCAACGGCTCCTCGCGGAGGGCGAGTTCCCGAACCGTGTCAGCCATGAGCTGAACTGTACGACCGGACTGTCGGCCGAGCGACAGGTACGTTGGTGTCATGGCAAGCGACGCAGACGACGACCGTCCCGACAAGGACGAATCTGCGGGAGCCGACAAGCCTGGCGACGAGCCCGCGGCGACTCCGAATCCCTTCGCCGGGACGCCGCTGGAGTCCCTGTTCGGCGCGATGGGGTCGGGACAGATGCCCGACCTCCAGCAGCTGATGGGCCAGGTGCAGCAGCTCCTGACCCCCCATGAGGGCAACATCAACTGGGACCTGGCCGGGCAGGTCGCCCGCCAGACGCTCACCCAGGAGCCCGATCCGAGCCCGACGAGCGCCCATCGCGCGAAGATCGCGGACGCGGCCAGACTCGCCGAGCACTGGCTCGACGACGCCACCGACCTCCCCAGCGGAGCCAGCACCGTCGAGGCGTGGAGCCGGGCCGAATGGATCGAGGCGACCCGGGCCACCTGGCAGCGCCTCGTCGAGCCGATCGCGGACAACGTGGTACGGGCGATGGGCGAGGCGATGCCGGCCGAGGCGCAACAGATGGCCGGCCCCCTGCTCGGCATCCTGAACCAGGTCGGCGGCGCCATGTTCGGCCAGCAGGTCGGCCAGGCACTCGGCGAGCTGGCCGGTGAGGTCGTCGGCACGACCGACGTCGGCCTCCCCCTGACCGAGCCCGGCCGGGCCGCACTGCTCCCGGCCAACATCGCCGAGTTCGGCTCGGGCCTGGCCCAGTCGGACGAGGACATCCTCCTCTATCTGGCACTGCGCGAGGCCGCACACCAGCGGCTGTTCCGCCACGTGCCTTGGCTGCGCGGCCATCTGTTCGGCGCCGTCGAGGAGTTCGGACGCGGCACGTCGATCGACGTCGCCAAGATCGAGGACCAACTCGGCCGACTGGACCCCACCGACCCGCAGGCCATGCAAGAGGCACTCGGCGGCGGGCTGTTCGAGCCGGAGCGTACGCCCACGCAGCAGGCGGCGCTGACCCGGCTCGAGACGCTGCTCGCCCTGGTCGAGGGCTGGGTCGACGAGGTTGTCACGCAGGCGACGCGAAACCGGATGCCGAGTGCGGACCCGCTCCGCGAGGCGGTTCGCCGCCGTCGCGCCGCCGGTGGACCGGCCGAGCAGACGTTCGCCTCGCTGGTCGGCCTGGAGTTGCGGCCACGACGGCTGCGCGACGCGGCGAACCTGTGGGCGGCCCTCCGGGACGCCAAGGGCGCCTCGGCCCGCGACGCCGTGTGGGCCCACCCCGACCTGATGCCCGGCGCGAGCGACCTCGACGATCCGCTCGGCTTCGTCCAGGCCGAACGCGACGCCATCGAGGAATCCGGGTCGGACGCGGCGTTCGACGAGGCATTGACGCGCCTGCTGGAGGAGGGCTCGAAGCCCAAGGACAGCGAGGAGGGCACCGAGCCCGAGGACGGCGAAGACGACGCGAAGCCGTGAGCGAGCCGAGCGAGCGTGCCGACCACTCCGGCGGCCCACTGCATGCCGACGCGACCCGGTTGCTCGCTGGATGGCAGCCGCCGACCGCGGAGCAGGCTCGGCTTCGCCGCGACTTCGTACGGCATCTCGCGGATCACGATGACGCGCTGTCCCGGTCGTGCACGCCCGCCCACTTGACCACCGGACTGCTGATCATGAGTGCCGACCTGGATCGAGTCCTGCTCACCCTGCACCACCGCGTCCGCCGCTGGCTGCAGACCGGCGGCCACTGCGAGGCAGACGACACCAGCCTGGCGAGGGCCGCGCTCCGCGAAGGGCGGGAGGAGTCCGGCATCGACGACCTGCGGATCGACCCGGTTCCGGTTCGGTTGGCGCGGCATCCGGCGCCCTGTGATCCCGATGGGCGAACCGACCATCTCGACGTGGAGTTCGTCGCCGTGGCACCGGCCGGGTCCGTTCTGCGCCGCAGCGCCGAGTCGCTGGACCTGGCGTGGTTCGACGTGACCGCGTTGCCCGACAACACCGACGACCAGGTCCGCGCTCTCGTACGGGCCAGCCGCGCTCGCCGCGCCGTCGGCTCGTCAACTCCGGCGTGACCGCGCGTCGCCGACGAGGGCCCGGGTGAGGTCGGCGCCCTCGACGGCGGCGTCCAACCCGGCGAAGTCAGCGGCCGAGCGGAGTCGTGGCCAGCCCGGCGTCAGACGTACGAGCGACCGGCGCGGCGCCTTCGCGACCACCCGGTCGGCGACGTTGGCCCAGTCGAGGTCGACGTCGTCCAGCCACTCTGCCGTCGGCAGCCGCAGGCCGATCGCGCTCGCGAGCCCGCGCGGGTCGGGACAGATCGCGATGTCGGACCGGGCCAGGGCGCGGAACAGCTTGCCGACCAGCAGCCCCGGTAGCTGCGGGGCGTCGGAGGCCAGCACGGCGACCTGCCGGGCCCCGGACAGGTGAGCCCGCTCGGCCGCCGCCAGGACTGTCGGTCGCCGCGAGGTCCACACCGTCGTGTCGATCGCCGCGGCGGCGGTGACAGCGTCGGCATGCCACGGCGCGCACAGCACGGCGATCCCGGCCGCGGCCAACGACTCGGCGGCGTCGACCGCATCGGCCAGCAGCGCGGCTTCCAGTCCCGAGGCCGACACCTGCGGCACCGGGGACGGCTCCGGCGTCGGGACCGCCAGGATCACGACCAGACGCTCCCCTGGGTGGGCGCTGGGTCGATCCGATCGCTCGGCTCGCTCGCTCACGTGTGGTCGGTGCTCGGCTCGGGCGTGGCGTTGGGCACGACCGCGGTCGCGGACACGCCCTCGAGGTAGCCCCGGGCCCGTTCCGTACGCGGATAGCGGTTGACCCAGTCCCAGAAGTCGGCATTGTGCCCCGGCACCAGAAGGTGGGCCAACTCGTGGAGCAGCACATAGTCGATCACCCAGCTCGGCATGCCTCGCAGCCGGGTCGAGAGCCGAATCGTCCGATCCGCGATCGTGCACGAGCCCCAACGCGCCTGCTGGTTGTCGACCCAACGCACCGATGCCGGCACGGCCAGGCCATCGAGATAGCGCTTGGACAGGGACTCGGCCCGACGCTCCAGCTCTGCGTCACTCGGCGCCTGTCGGCGGCTCTGCCGCTCGAGGCGACCGAGCATGATCTCGACCCACTCGGCCTCTTCGGCCTTGGTGAGTCGCGCCGGCATCATCACCACCACGGTGTCACCGTCGCGGTAGGCCGCGACCGTCCGGCGGCGTCGCTTGCTGCGCCGCACCTCAACTGTCGGCCGATCGGGTTCCTCCACGAGGCATACGGTAGCCGCGTCGGATGATGCGGACGCGCTATCCACAGGGGCGCGTCCTGAGGCATTCGCGTAGCTTGTCACGTACTTTGTCGCTTTCGTGGCTCCTCCGGCCGCTCGGCAAATCCATCAGAGCTGACATGCCACGCAGAGGGTGTATTCCTCTGTCCACAAGCTATCCACAGAGATATACACAGGCGTGGATTGACGACGCCGCAGCGTGCTCCTACCGTGTCGCGGCAGAGGCCTCCGGCCCGTTTTGGGAGCGTCTGCAAGGGGAAGGCAGTCGCTCCCGGCCGAGCCGGAGGCTCTTGCCGCACGCCGTGTCGCCGCCGGCTGCGCTCAGCGGTGACGTAGGGTGTGCGCGAAGGCCCGCGGTACGGGTCACGGCGGGGCTTCCCCCGGTTCCTTCCCGCCGCGAGTATCGGCGCGCTCCTCCGGGTGGAGAGAGCGTCGTCACGAGATGGCAAGGAGAACGCGATGGCGGAGACTTGGAGCGGTGAGTACTACTGCGTCAAGTGCAAGGCGAAGCGCGAAGCCACCGGTGAAGTCCAGGTGAACGCCAAGGGCACCCGGATGG
>JALDXR010000202.1:0-6525 GCA_032154865.1 Nocardioidaceae bacterium | reverse complement strand
CCCGGGAATCGCAGACCGGGCATCGAGCTGTACTCGACCGGCGAGAAGACCGTGAGGCTGTCGTAGTAGTACGGCCACGACCCGACCGGCTCCGGACCGGCCTCCAACACGACAGGCTCAAGGCCGCGACCGTGCAAGGCCCGAGCGGCGGCCAACCCGGACTGGCCGCCGCCGATCACGATGACGTCGTGCAACACGACTGACCCGCCTCAGATCGATGCCTGTCTATGTGTCGTGGCCGAGTCTGCCAGACGTATAGACGCACATCAATGATTGATGGCGATCTATCTATCGGGCACCATGAGGGGCGTGACGACACGCACCCTCCCGCTCATCGACGGCACGGCGGCGCCGTGCTGCGAACCAATCAGCGCCGGTCGGCTCAGCGCTGATGACGCCACCGCCCTCGCCCGACGCCTGAAGATGCTCGCCGACCCCACCCGGCTGAGGCTGCTGTCGATCCTGCTCGACTCCGAGCACGGCGAAGCCTGCACCTGCGACCTGACCGAGCCGCTCGGCCTCAGCCAACCCACCGTCACCCACCACCTGCAGCGCCTTGCCGAGGCCGGGATCGTCCATGGCGAGCGCCGCGGCCGCTGGACCTACTACTCCGTCGACAAGAACGCGATCGAATCCATCACCGACGCACTCAAGCTCGGCGAATAGCACGCTCGCCGGTGCTAGGCGGAGAGCAGCTTCCAGTGGCCCTCGGAGACGACCTCGACGTTGCCATCGACGACCTTGATGGCCGTCTCGTCGTCCATCACGTACGCCGGACCTGAGATGCCGGCCGCCCATTGCTCCGCCTCGGCCATGGAGTTGCCCGGCATGCCGTCCTGAGCCAGGTGTGGACAGATCGAGAAGTCCACGATGCCCAACGTGGTGTCATCACCGGTCGGGGGTCTCCACTGGACGAAGTCCTCTCCGATCCTGGGGGTCATCACCATGCTCCCGGCGCTCATTCCCATCCAGACCGTCTCGGTCAGGGACGGAAGCAGGTCCACCAGCCCGGACTCGTGCATCCAATGGCACAGGTACAGGGCATCGCCTCCCGACGCCAGGAGGACGTCAGTCTCCCGTACCAAGGGAACCCAGCGCTCTTCATCGATGCTGGGCAGCGCCGTGAGCTCCAGTACGCCGACGGACTTCCAGCCCAACTCGACCATGGGATTGTTGGAATTACCGCTGATGAACTGCCAGGCCTTGACGCCGGGGCCGACCATGGGATGCCCGTACTGCGCGGTGGGGATGCACAGGGCGCTCGAGTCGGCGATCGGCTTGCCCAGCAGGTCGACCAATGCGTTGTGGATGCTGGCGTTCGTGACGCCAGCGGACGTGAGAAGAAGCCGCACGATGTCTCCCGGTGTCGTTGGGGTCGGTGTCTCCGGTCAGTCGCTCGTGGCGTACTGCGGTCGGCCGGTCGGCCGGTAGACCTGGATGGTTACGCCTTCGGCGGTCGAGCGCGACTCGACGAGGTCGAGCGCTGCGTCTGGGCCGGTCGCCGGGAACAGCCGCGTGCCCTGGCCGACGACCACGGGATAGGTGATCAGGATGATCTCGTCGACCAGGTGGTTGTCGAACAGCGAGCGGATCAGGGCGCCGCTGCCGTGCACCTGGAGCTCACCTCCCGGCTTGGCCTTCAGCTCGCCGACGGCGGCCGCGACGTCACCGGACAGGACGGTCGTGTCCGCCCATTGCGGGTCGGTGAGTGTGGTCGAGGCGACGTACTTGGGTTGCCTGTTCAAGGGACCGGCGATGGGGTTGTCGGGATCCGCGATGGCACCCCAGTAGCCGGCGAAGATCTCGTACGTCCGGCGGCCGAACAGGAACGCGTCGGCGCGCTGGTAGACCTGAGCGAGGTACGTCTCGGCCTCGCCGTCGAACAGCGGCAGGGCCCATCCGCCACGCTCGAATCCGCCTGTGCGGTCCTCGTCCGCCCCGCCGAGACCCTGCATCACTCCGTCGACGGAGAGGTTCGTGATGGTCGTCAGTTTCATGATCGCGGTTCCGTCCTCCTCGGGTGGGCGCCGCTTGGGCGGCCTGTCACCCCTTCCACGAACATCATTGCTCCGATCCGACATGGCCTTCCGGACTACTGACCGAGTTGGTCGCGGCGCCGGGATAGGTACGCGGTTTCGGCGGTGTTGCCGGCCAGCTCGATGGCCTGGTCGTAGGCCGCGCGGGACTGCAGGCTTCGGCCCAGCCGGCGTAACAGTTCGGCGCGGGTCGCATGGTAGGCGTGATAGCCGGCGAGCCGGTCGTCGAGACGATCGACGGTTGCCAGGGCCACCTCCGGGCCGTCGAGCTCGGCGACCGCGACGGCTCGGTTGAGGGCGACGATCGGCGAGGCGTCGATGCGGACGAGCTGGTCGTAGAGGGCGACGACCTGGGACCAATCGGTGTCTCGTACGTCGCGGGCCGACGTGTGTACGGCGTTGATCGCCGCGAGGATCTGATAGCGCCCGGGAGCCTCCCCCGCGGCCAGGCGCTCGCGTACCAGCCGATGGCCCTCCGCGATCAGTGCCGCGTCCCAGGCCCCACGGTCCTGGTCGTCGAGGGGGATCAGCTCGCCGCTCGCCGAAACCCGGGCGGTGCGCCGGGCCTCGGTGAGGAGCATCAGCGCCAGCAGCCCGGCTACTTCACCGTCCCCGGGCATCAGGGCACGGATCAGCCGGGTGAGCCGGATCGCCTCGGCGGTCAGCTCGTGGCGGACCGGATCGGTGTCGGCGCCGGTCGCCAGGTAGCCCTCGTTGAAGACGAGGAAGAGGACGGCGAGCACGCCGGAGACGCGTCCTGGGAGGTCCTCTGCGGACGGCACTCGATAAGGGATGCGAGCCGCCTTGATCTTGGCCTTCGCGCGGGTGATCCGCTGCCCGATCGCGGTCTCCTGTGCCAGGTAGGCACGAGCGATCTCGGCCACGGTCAGACCGCCCACCATGCGTAGCGTCAGTGCCACCCGGGACTCCATCGAGAGCGACGGGTGACAACAGGTGAAGATCAGCCGGAGCCGCTGGTCGTCGATGGCGCCGAGAGGCTCCGGCGGGTCGTCGTACAACATCTGAGCCTCTTTTTGCTTGTCGTCGCGTTTGTTCTCGCGCCGAAGCCGGTCGATCGCCTTGCGGTTGGCGGTCGTGGTCAGCCAGGCGCCGGGATTGGGAGGTACGCCGTCGGTCGGCCACCGCTCGACGGCGATGGCGAACGCCTCGGCCGTCGCCTCCTCGGCGATGTCGAGGTCACTGAAACGCCTGGTCAGAGCGGCGACTACCCGCGCCCACTCGTCGCGGTGCGCGCGGGCGATCGCCTCCCGGACGTCGATCTCGCTCACTCACCCAGGAGCGGCCGTACCTCGACCTTGCGATTGCAGGCCTTCGACCCCGCGGTGGCCAGCTTGAGCGCAACGTCGAGGTCGGGAGCCTCGATGATCCACAAGCCCGCGACGTACTCCTTCGACTCCAGGAACGGCCCGTCGCTGAACAACGCGTCCCCAGCCCGGTTGTCGATGACAGTGGCCGTGCTGGGCGCCGCAAGGCCGCCGGCGAAGACCCAGTGGCCGTCGGCCTGGAGCTGTTCGTTGTACGCGTGGATGGCAGTCATCTCGTCCGGGGTGCCGGAGTTCGTCTTGTCATCGATCACGGAAACCATGTACTGCATCTCGGATCATCTCCTGTCCTTTGGCGACGCCCCTCGTGGGCTGCCCGCTCACCCCTGCAACGAACATCTATGCGCCGATCCGACACCGGCTCCCAGTTTGCACGCAAGGTTGCGTGGTACGCGGACCGGACGGGGCCAGTTGTGGCCGGGTGAGGCCGCCGCCTTAGAGTGGATCGCTGTCTCGGGGCCCCGATCCGTTCGTTGAGGAGCTCCCATGCGCATCGCCGGCATCGCCATCCTGATCAGCGTCTTCGCGTTCGCCGCCTGCGGGTCCGACTCCTCCTACGAGGAGACCTCACCCGAGGACATCTCGAAGGACGTCGCCGACGCGATGGGTGATGTCACGTCGCTCCGCATGGCCGGCACCATCAGCCAAGAGGGGCAGTCGATCGATGTCGACCTCACCATGGCCGAAAGCGGCAACTGCGAGGGAACGATGTCGGTCGAGGGCCAGGGCAGCTTCGAGCTGATCGTGACCGACGGCGATGGCTTCATCAAGCCCGACGAGGAGTTCTGGCGCACCCAGGGCGGCCCGCAGGCCGAAACCCTGATCCAGATGGTGGGCGACAAGTGGGTCGCTGTCACCGGCGACATGGCGCAGGCGGCCGCCGTGTGCGACTGGAACGAGTTCACCGGCGACTTCGACGACGAGCAGGAGAACAACAACGACATCACCGAGGTCACCGGCACCGACGAGATCAACGGTGAGGAGACCGTGACGGTGTCCTTCAAGAGCGACGAGGGCAACTCAGGCGTGGCGAACGTGCTGGCCGACGACCCGCACTACGTCGTGCGGATGGAGGTCGACGAGCAGGGCGACCTCACGTTCTCCGAGTTCGACGAGCCGGTCGAGCCCGAGGCCCCGACCGACACCATCGACCTCGCCGAGCTGCAGCAGTAGTTCGCCGGGACCGTCAGGCTGGCGCAGCGCCGTCGTCCAGGTATCCGGCCGGAGTCTTGGGGCTTGGGCCGTACTTGTTCACGCCGGCGTCGCTGTCCTTGACCATCCAGACGATCCAGAGGATGAAGCCGACCAGCGGGATGATGAAAAGCAGCTGGAGCCAGCCCGACTTGCCCGTGTCGTGGAGTCGCCGCGCATTGACCGCGATGGTCGGGATCAGGATCGCCAGGCCGAAGAGGCCCTGCAGAAGGCCGATGCCGAACGTGTCGTCGTAGGTTCCCAGGGCGGTGTCGATGATCGCCAGGATGAGCGAGACGACGACGGTGAAGAGGGTGAACATCCAGTACTCTTTGCGCCGCGATCGGCCGTCGAACACGGCGTACTTCTGCAGCGGCATCAAGGCCCAGTCCATCTCGTCTCCCTGCCGGTCGTTCAAGCATCGTCGGAGTCCGAGCGCTCCAGATATCCCGGGAAGCGTCCCGCTCCCAGATGCGCGAGTCAACCACCCTGGATCGTTCCGGCCTCAATCGCGTCGAGGTCGCGTACGGCGTAGCGGTAGTGTTCCCACTCCTCCTCGAGAATCACGTGCAGACAAGAAAGGACGGTCTCGCGGTATTCGGGATCATGTGGGTTCTTGCGCGTCGCGGCCAGCTCGTCCGGCGTGACGGTGGCGAGGAAGTCGCGCACCATCGCGACCCGGCCCGCCCGGACCTCGAGCACGCCGGCGTACGACGGTGTGCCCGTCGCGAAGACCGACATGTCCAAGCCGTCGTCCTTGGTACCGGTGTCGGCGAGACCGAGGGGGTGGAACGGCTGATCGATCTCCAGGATCGCCCCGCGCAGCCACATGTCCGTGGCGAGGACCAAGTGGCGCAGGGTCTGCGCGAACGACCACTCTCCGGCGACCGACACGTCGACCGTGTCGGCCGGCATCGCCCCGACGCGCTCCAGCGTGGCCGCCCACGCGCGCTCGAGCGTGGCCCAGGCCGTGCGCAGGCCATCGGGATCCCCGGCCCGGCGGTCGGCGCGACCCGGAAAGCGGCGGTTGAGCTCGGCGTCGACGAACGGAATCACGTCGACGCCGTTGACGCGCAGGAAGGTCTCGCCGTCGAAGAGCCACGGTGCGTCGATCTCCGTCGCCTCCACCTGGACGCCGCGCATCACGACGCCGGACAGGTCCGAGCCGACGAACCGGGCACCTCGCAGGTCGGCGTCGCTGAACTCCGATCCCTGCAGGTCGTCGGACGAGTTGAAAGTTGCCATGAATACTCCTTGTCGAGCGCCCAGTCGCCGTCGGCACCAGTCAAACGCCGGGGCCGCGTGGGACGGCATTGTTCTCGACGATATGCCCGGCCGCCGACGCCGCTGTCGCCCGGGCGAGCGCACGCATCGCGCCAGCTCATCGGGTCGGGCGGGGTGTGTGGACACCTCATATGGGTACTTCTGTCACGTGAGTAACCACGTCATCCCAGCCTTGGCGGTCGTGCTTGGGCTAGGTGCGTGGGCTTCGTCGAACTCGGACCAGCCGGAGCCCTCGGTCGCCACCGCGGGCTCGGACCGGGGCAGCTCCACCGCCCCGGCCGGCCCGAGTCGAGAGACCTCGAGTGCCCCGGCGGGCTCCGACCGGGTAGCCAAGCCGATCCGGATCACCAGGGTCAGCTACGACCCGCCCGGTCCCGACTCGGGAAACAATGCTGACATCAATCGCGAATGGGTCGCGATCAAGAGTTTCGGGCAGCGGCCCCGGCAGCTGAAGGGTTGGACCTTGCGGGACGCCTCCGGCCATGTCTTCCGGTTCCCGGCGTACCGGCTCCAGCCGAACACGACCGTCGTGGTGCACCCCGGCGACGGGTGGGGAACTCGGCACGACCTGTACTGGGGCATGGAGTACCACGTCCTCAACGACACCGGCGACCACGTCACCCTCTGGCACCGTGACGGTCGGCGGATCGACCGGTGCCAGTGGGGTGAGG
>JALDXR010000004.1:0-23220 GCA_032154865.1 Nocardioidaceae bacterium | reverse complement strand
GGGCCAGCGACGCCTCGTCGAAGTCGACGACATTGCCCTCCTCGCCCATCTCGGCCCAGTCCGGCATCGCGATCTCGCCGTTCTCAGCCGGGAGGCCGCCGAGCAGCGGGTCACCGTCCTCCGACGGAAAGCCACCGATGTAGACCGCGCGAGCAACCCGATCCGGCCGGGCGTCCACCGCCGCGGAGGCGATGCCGCTGCCCGCCGAGTGGCCGACGAGGAGCCCTGGTCCGTCTGCCTCGTCGATGGCGGCGACGACCGCGTCGATGTGATCGGCCAACGTGATGCCGGTCCGGTCGGCGTCTTCGCTCTCCATGCCGGGCAGGGTCAGCGCTCGTACGCGGTGGCCGGCCTTCTCGAGCGTCGGCGTGACGGCGTTCCAGCTGGAGCCGTGCAGCCAGAGCCCGGGAACGAGGATGATGTCCATGAGCGCCTCCCGTGTGGAACACTAATGATCGAACTTTCTCGATCGTTCACGTTAACAGGGAGGACTGACGGTGTCGAGCGATTCGCGACTCCCTGACTACGAGCTCGAGGACCTGCACATCATCACCTCGACGCCGGAGCTGAAAGCCGCCTTCCACCCGCTCCGCAACCAGCTGCTGGACCTGGTTCTGGAGCGGTCCGCGACCGTCGCCGAGCTGGCCGACGCGGTGGACCGGCCGAAGAGCAGCGTGGCCTACCACGTGGACGTCCTGGTCGACGCCGGCCTGTTCAAGATCGTCCGGACCCGCCGGGTGCGCGCCATCGACGAACGGTTCTACGGTCGGACCGCCCGGATCTTCTACGTCGGCCAGATCCGTCCGGAGCAGCTCTCCGCGATCCCGAACATCCTGGTCGACGCGGCCGCGGAGTCCGTACCCGCGCACCAGGCCGACGACCTCCGGGCCATCGTCCGGCATGCCCGGATCTCACGTGAGGACGCGGCCGAGTTCTGGGACCAGGTCTTCGCCCTGGCCCGGGAGTTCAGCGCGCGACAGCGCACCGGGGAAGACACCTTCCGGTTCGTGGCCGGCCTCTATCCGACCGACTACCCGAGCCTGCCGGACGCGGCCGCCGATGGAGCCGCCGCTCCGGAGGAGTCCGCCTGACCGGCGCCGAGGCCGGTTGTCCCGCGCAGGAAGGGACGTTCGGCTCAGGCCACGCCCGCCGTCACTCCCTACGTTGATCCCAACCGATGCGGCCCTCTCGATCGGAAGGCTTCGTCATGCCGACTCCTGGCCTGGCCCGGTCGTCCCTTCTGCGATTCACGGCCTTGGCCGGTGTGGTGGCGATGGGGCTGACCCTGACCGCGACGGCCGAGGCAGAGCGCCCGAGGGACCAGCCGACGGTTCGCGGGACCGTGCGAAGCGGCGACACCCCTCTGCCGGGCTACTCGGTGGCGGTCTACGCGGCGTTCGTCGACCGGCCGCCGCACTGGGTACGGCTGGGCTCGGACACCTCTGACGACTCCGGGCGCTTCGACATCACGTACTCGCTTCCCCAGCGGCTTGTGGACCGTCACCCGCTGCTGTTCGTCGAGGCGGTCCGCGACCGGGTCATGCTCGCCAGCGCGATCGGCACGGCGCCGGGAGGGGTGCCGGGACAGGTCGTGGTGAACGAGCGCACGACAGTCGCCACCGGGAACGCGTTCGCGCAGTTCGTCGACGGCCAGACGGTCGTCGGCAACAGGTACGGGATGCGAAACGCCGTGCACATGGCGGCCAACCTCGCCGACCCGCGGACCGGGGCGATCGGCTCGGTGCTCGCGTCGAGGCCGAACGGGCGGGGGACCTCGACACTCGCCAGGTTCAACTCACTGAGCAACGCCGTCGCGAGTTGCGTCGCCAACGCCGACAACTGCCTTCGGCTGTTCGCCGCCGCCACACCGCCCGGCGGACCGCCGCCGACGACCGTGCTCCAGGCCGTTGCGAACATCGTGAAGTACCCGTCCTATCCGACGTACCGCGACGTGATCGGCGATCCGGTGTTCCGGTTGTCGCAGCTCGCGCCCGTGTATCAGCCGGCGCTCGCGAAGAAGCCGACGAACTGGCTGCTGTTCCTCAAGTTCACCGGCGGCCAGTACAGCCGGCAGGACAGTCACAACCTCATGAACGGCCCGGGCAACTTCGCGATCGACCGGCGCGGCTTCGTCTGGGTCAACGACAACGCCGTGCCGCGACGCCCGGAGGCGTTCGCCTGTGCGGGCCGGCGGCTGCTGAAGTTCTCTCCCTGGGGCGAGCGTTTCCCCGGCACGCCGTACTTCGGCGGCGGACTCAGCGGCGCGGGGTACGGCATCACACTCGATCCGCAAGGCCGGGTGTGGGTCGGCAACTTCGGGTTCCAGGACCCACCGTGCGCCCGTCGGCCGGTCGCGGCTCGGCACGACAGTGTGTCCGCTTTCCGGCCCGACGGCACACCGATCTCGGGTCGTCGGGGGTTCACGAACGGCGACATCTCGTGGCCGCAGGGGACGGTGTCGTACCGGCAGGGCAACATCTGGATCGCCAACTGCGGCAACGACTCGGTCACCAAGGTCCTGGGAGGGGATCCCGACCAGGCCTTCGACATCCCGCTCGGGTCGCCACCACCGCCGCGCCGACCGCAGCTGAAGCCGTTCGGCGCCGCCGTCGATCTCGAGGGCAACGTCTGGATCGTCAACAACCGCAGCGACACCGTGTCGGTGCTGTCTCCCGAGGGCGTGCTCATCGACACGCTGCCGAGCAGCTTCCAGGGCCGAACCGTGCTCAGTCATCCGGTCGGAAACGCGGCCGACACCCAGGGCAACATCTGGGTCGCCAACTCGGACTGGCTCGACTCCCCGTGCCCGACCCGGTTCCAGCTCGGCACCGCCGCCAACCCGTCGATCACGCTCTTCGACATGGACACCCACGAGCCGTACGCCGGCTCGCCCTTCACCGGCGGCGGGCTCCGGCTCCCCTGGGGAATCGCGGTCGACGGCAACGACACCGTCTGGGCCTTCAACTTCGGTGTCGTCCCGGTGGGCCAGACCAGCCCCGTCCCGACCGGGATCAGCCGGTTCTGCGGCATCGCGACCAGCGCCTGTCCCCCGGGCATGTCGGTCGGAGACCCGATCTCACCGTCGACGGGCTACCGCAGCGACTCCCTGGAGCGGATCACTGGCGGCCAGATCGACCCGTCGGGGAACATCTGGCTGACCAACAACTGGAAGCGGGACGCCAACCCGATCCGGAATCCGTTCGGGAACGCCATCGTGATCGCCGTCGGTGCGGCCGGACCGCTGAAGACGCCGCTCATCGGTCCACCGGTGCCCTTCGACTGACCCGGCGCCTTGTAGTAGGCCGGGGCCTGCGCCTAGAACCCCCAGAACGCCTGCCATCGCGAGTACGCGACGGACTGCGGGCCCTGCTTGTGGAAGCTGGTGGCCGGCTCCCGAGTCGCCTGCGGTGGCGGCTCCGGCTTCGGCGCTGGCTCCGGGGGCGGTTCCCTCGGCTCGGCGACCAGACCGTTGAACCAGTCCTCGATGTTCGTGTAGCCGTTGCCGTTGACGTCGGTGTTGGCGTCCGGCGCCTCGGGGTTCGTGCCGTGGGCCGACTCGAAGCCGTCGGGCATCCCGTCACCGTCACTGTCGACCGGCGGCGTACCGGTGGGCAGTTCCGGGTAGCCACCGACCTCGTCAGGGTTGTCGATCAACGGCCCGGTCCGGAGGCGGACCTCGGTCACGATCCGGCGATCGACGGCGTCCCGCTCCAGGGACGCGCCCGCGTTGGCCAGCACCCAGTCGTACGCCCGCGCGGCGTCCGTCATGGTCACTGGCGGAGCCGGGAACGGTTCCGGCACGCGTCCCCAGTCGTAGTCGGACGCGATCCGGGCGGGGCGGTCTCCGTCCGGGGTCCAGCGCTGATTGCCGGCGCCGAACCACTGCTGCGTCTGGCCGGTGTTGCCCTCGTACATCGCGAACTCGGGACGGTCGGGCGGCGTGATCGGACCGGACCGGTAGTAGTTGTTCACCCAGTTCACCTGGGCGTCGCCGTTGCTGCTCGAGATGAGCGTGACGCCCTCGCCGGATCCGTCCCCGCAGTTGTAGATCACGTTGTTGCGGAGATCGGCCACGGAGACACCGGAGATCTGCGGGCACCGGTCGTCGTGGGAGGCGATCAGGTTGTGATGCAGCGTCAGGTCGTGGGCGTCGACGCCTCCGGCCAGGATGCCTTTGGAGTGCTCCTCGTCGTCGAGCCCTTCGGAGATGATCGACCAGGAGACGGTGATCCCACTCGAGTAGTCGTAGGTGTTCAGCACCTCGTCGGAGCCCCACGACAGCGACGCATGGTCGATCACCACGTTCTCCGAGCCCGGTTTGTAGATCGTGAGAGCGTCCCGGCTCTCGGTGGGGTCGTCGGACAGTCCCGGGCGGAATCGCAGGTAGCGAATGATCACGTCGTGCGTGGTGATGAGCATGACCTGCTTGCCGTACGAGGATGCGGTGCGCAGGGTGATTCCGCGACCCGGGGCGGTCTGGCCGGCGATCGTGAGATAGGGATTGGCCACCTCCAGGCGGCTCTCCAGAGTGATCGTGCCGCCGGTCCGGAAGATCACCGTGCGGGGACCGCTCTGCTCGACGCAGGAGCGCAGCGAGCCGTCGCCGGAGTCGTCGAGGTTGGTGACCTGACACACCGTCCCGCCGCGGCCGCCGGGTGTGTCGGTGCCGAAACCCTCCGCGCCGGGGAACGCCTTCAGCGGGTCCGGCGCCGCCTCGGAGGTCGTCGAGCCCGCCGCCGAACCGGTCACGAACAGGCTGCCCGCCAAGGCGCCGGCCAGCAGGAGGTGCTTGGCACCCCCGACCGGGCCACCCCGTCGACGGCTGGGGGCACTCATCCCCCCGACGCCCAACGCCGCCAGAGAGCCATCCACATGAGGGCCGGCAGGCCGAAGATCACGCCCGCAGCCGCGTGACCGGCGACAGCGAGACCAAGGCCGAGGACCAGGAAGGGCAGTGCCAACCACACGGCGAGGACGAGCACCAGCCGGCGCCAACGCCGCGGCCGTGCCAGGCGAACGGTGCGGGCGGTGCGGAAGGTGGGCCACGGAAGCCCGGCGAACACTGGACCGAGGTCCCCATGGGTGACGGCTTGATCGAGGAGGTCCATCCGACGATCCAGCTCGGCCTTGTCGAGACGCCCGACCGCGTACTGCTCGGCGAGCTCATCGAGGCAGGTGTCGCGCTCGCCTGCGGTGAGCCACAGCGATCGCATCCGTCGCCGGCTGGCCAGCTGATGGGTCTCCCGGCCGGTGGCGACGGCCCACCCGAGCAGGCTCGACAGACTCGCGTCCCGCGCCCGCCGGTCGTCGACTGTCATGGGTTTCCCTCCCCGTCATTGGAGTAAACCACCACAGCAGCGCTAACCGCGAGTCATCGGTGTGGTCCGTCTCACGGGGCCTCGCCGCCCGCCGGGACCTTCGACCCTACTGTGGCCGGAAACGGCCTGTCCATCGTTGTCATATGGCCCAGGGTTACTACCGAATGAGCAGTCTGCGACGGCTGGAGAGCGCCGTGCGCTGGCTGGTCACCGACCCGCAGCTGACCGCCGCGCGGCTGCTGGGTTACGCCCACCGCCATGTGCTCCGCGTCGACTATCCGGACGACCGCGATCCCGCTCGCGCGCTCCGCGAGATCGACCCGATGGTCCGCGTGCTGTCCGGCCCGCCGAACAGCACCTCGAGATGGTTCGCGGTCGGTTCGCCGTCGGCTATCCCGTCTTGACGCGGTAGCTGTTCGCCCGGCACCGGCCCGGCGCGTCACTGCTCGGATGACGCCTTGCCGAACCACGTGTCGTAGATCGCGTCGTCCTGGCCGCTGTCCTCGAGCTGCGCCAGCACCCGGTTGATGCTCCGGAGCAGCTCGACGTTGCTGTTCTTCTTGACCGCCATGCCGTACTGGTCACCGGTATCGAACGTCTGGGCGGGTTCGAAGTCCGGGAAGCGTTTAATGACATCGCTCACCACGGTGCGGTCATAGATCCCCGCGGCCACGTCGCCGGTGTCAAGTGCTTCATCGACCTCGGAGGCTGTCCCGTACGGAACGATCTGGGCGTCGACAGGGGCGTTGTCGGTGACGTAGAGCTCGCCCGTTGTGCCGGCCTGGACCCCGATGCTCTCGCCGCTGAGGTCGTTCAGGTCGGTGATGCCCGATCCGCTCTCGACGACCATCGCCTGCTGGGCCTGGAAGTACGGACTGGAGAAGTCCATGACCCGCGCCCGCTCGCCGGTGATCGACAGAGCGGCGACCGCGACATCGCACCGGTCCTCGTTGAGCACCAGTCCGGACTGGATGGCGTTGAAATTCTCGTTCTTGAACACGGGGCGGACCTGGAGATCCTTCGCCACCGCGTTGACCAAGTCGACGTCGTAGCCGACAAGCTTGCCGTCTTGTTTGAACTCGTAGGGCGCGTAGTCCCAGTTCGAGCACACCGTCAACGCTCCGTCGTTGATGAATTCGGGAGCCGGATCAGGTGCTGCGCCGCTGTCCTCTCCCGAGCCGCAGCCCGCCGCCACGAGTGCGACGACGGCGACCGTGGAGGCCAACCGCACCGAAGACCTGGCGCCCGGCCGGCGCCGTTGAAAGAACTGGACCACGTCAGTAACCCTTCGCCGACACAGACTGCGTGAGTCGCCGCAGGGCGTACTCGGTGACGCGGATCAGCGCCTGTTTGGCAGATTCGCGGTCCCGTGCGTCGACCTCGATGATCGGGATTCCGTCGGGAAGCGCCAAGGCACTCACGACCTCGTCGAGCTCATAGCGCTTCGTGCCGTCGAACCGATTGACCGCCACGATGAAGGGCACGCCCTTCGACTCGAAGTAGTCCAGTGGTGAGAACGAGTCCTCGAGCCGGTTGGTGTCCACCAGGAGGACGGCTCCGATGGCACCTTGGCACAGGTCGTCCCACATGAACCAGAACCGCCGCTGACCTGGCGTCCCGAACAGATAGAGGATCAGATCATCGGCCAGGGTCAGCCGTCCGAAGTCCATCGCGACCGTGGTCGTGGCCTTGCTGGTGACGGACGCGACGTCGTCCACACCCTCGGACTCCGTCGTCATCAAAGCCTCGGTTCGGAGGGGCATGATCTCCGACACCGCGCCGACAAAGGTCGTCTTGCCGACGCCGAAGCCACCGGCGATGACGATCTTGGTCGACGCAGCCCTGCGCGAGGCGCTAGTAGGTGCGGAGTGCACTGAGGGTCCTTTCGATGAGCGCGATCCGGTCGTGAATCGGCGAGCTTTCGGTGAGGGTGTCCTGCACCTGTACGAAGCCCTGGTCAACCAGGTCGCTCAGGAGCACGCGGACCACGCCGATCGGGATCGAGGCCAACGATGCCACCTCGGCCACAGACCGGCCGTCGCATGTTTCGAGGACCTGGCGTGCTCCCGTCGTCAGGTCGGTGTCGACGTCGAACGCGACCCGCCGCAGGGTCGCCTCCAAGGGGAAGTAGACCGTCGCTTTGGTGCGGCCAGCCGTAAGAGTGTAAGGGCGGACGAATCGTGCCAGGCGTTGCCGTTCCCGGTCCATCCCCTCGGAGTCAACAGGCGCCACGACCGCTCACCATCACAGACCTCCTCCGGCCGATGCGCCACGCGGCCGGGCCTGCACAACCTTCCCGACGCGGTCGACCAGCAGGGCCATCTCGTAGCCGACCTGGCCGATGTCGGCCGCCGCCTGAGTGAGCACCGCGAGGTTGGAACCGTCGCCGACACTCATCAGCATCAGATAGCCCTGCTCCATCTCCACGACGGTCTGCAGGACGCCGCCGCCACCGAGCAGATGTGCCGCGCCGACCGCCAGACTCGACAGGCCGGACGAGACCGCCGCGAGTTGCTCGCCCCGCTCACCCGGGATGCTGGCGCTCGCGGCCATCAGAAGGCCGTCGGACGACACCAGAATCGCATGAGCCGCGTCTGGCACCTCGTCGACGAATCGCGTGACGAGCCAGTCAAGGTTCCGCTCCGCGGTCGACTGGCTGGAGCCACGGATGTCGTACTCGGTCATGAGGGGCCCGCTTCTGTCGGGGATTGGTCAGAGCTGCCGGACGAGCGGCGGCCACGAGACACGCCGTCGGCGTGCGCGGCGAGTCGCTCCCGGACCGCCTCAGGGTCGCGTGGCGCCGCGGTCGAGGTCTTGGTGACGCTGCCCGGGACAAGACGATTGCCGGGACGGCGTACCGGAAGACCGGTGGCGTTGACCGGGGTTTCCTGGAACGACGCCACCTCCTCTGCCCGATCCCAGCCGGCCTCCACCTCGGTCAGGAGCCAGGGAGCCTCGCCGGTCGCGCTCAGCCAGGCCGACCGCATCGCCTTGAAGATCGGCGTGTCGGTCTCGCTGTCCCCTGTCCAGGGAAGGTCCATCGTGGCAGCCTGTCCAGCGGTCGGCACGGGCGTCGCCGGCGCTTGGTCGGGTTGTCGGGCGGGTGGTGGTCGATCGGGCGGTTCGTCGAGCGGTTGGCCACCGGGCGCGCGCGAGGGAAGTCCGCTCACCCGGTCGTTGCGGTTGTCGAAGCCGAGCCCGTTCGGCGCGCCGGAGGCTTGCCTTTGATCGGGCAAAATGTGGTGCAGGCCCCGGACCTCGTCCGACCGCTGGCCCAGATCATCGGGGCCGCTCCTCTCAAGGACGGAATCCGGGATCAGAACCCTAGCAGTAATGCCCCGCTGCTGATTCGACAGCAGTGACACAGTGATGCCGTGGCGCTGGGCCAGCCGGCTCACCACCAGCAGACCCATCCGGCGAGCCGTGTCGGGTGAGACCTCTCCACCGGAGTGCAGGATCTCGTTGAGCTCGGCCAGCGACTCGTTGGGAATGCCGAGCCCGGCGTCGGCGATCTCGATGACCACGCCGGTGTCGGTCGAGATGGCGTCGAGCGAGACGGTCGTCGAGGGCGCCGAGAACGACAACGCGTTGTCGACCAGCTCGGTCAGCAGGTGGACGACGTCGGCGGCGGCGCTTTCCTTGATGAGCGAGGTGTCATCCGACACGGTCCGGACCCGCTGATAGTCCTGGACCGCCGCCGTCGCCGCCTGGAGCGCTGCACTCACCGACAGCTCGTCGGTCGTGGTAGCCCGCGAGGCCGGCGCGTCGGCGAGGATCATCAGGCTCTCCGCCGTACGACGCATCCGAGCCGCCAGGTGGTCCAGCCGGAACAGGCTCTCGAGGCGGCCGGAGTCCTCCTCGTCCGCCTCGAGCGTCTCGATCAGGTCGAGCTGCTGGTTGATCAGGGAGTTGCTGCGCCGGGACAGGGTCACGAACATGTCGCTGACCTGGGACCGCAGGTCCGCCTCCCGGGACGCCAGGACAACGGCCTGCCGGTGCAGGTCGTCGACCGCCCGCGCCACCTGGCCGATCTCCTCCTGCGTCATGACGTCGATCGGCCGGATCGGGCCTGGATCACCACCGGTCCGGATCCGGTCGACGGCCTCGGGCAGCTCCTCGGTGGCCACGGCCAAGGCGCCCTCGCGGACCCGGCGAATCGGATTGATCAGCGCTCGCGAGACGATCACGGCCAGCACGATGGCGGCCAGCAGTGCGAGCAGGGTGATGGCGGCGTTGACCAGCGCACGCTGGCGAGCATCGCTGGCGGCGGTGTCGAGCTCGGTGTCGATGCCGTTCAGCAAACTGGAGGTGAGGCCGTCGTAGTTGACGTAGGCCCCAGGTCCACCGAGATCGATGTCAGCGACCTCGCCCTCACCGCGCTGGGCCCTTTCGAGGCCGGTACGTACGGTGTTGGACCGCTCCTGGTTCGCCGACTGCATGGCGGCGATCGCGGGCTCGGAGTTACCGAGGGCACTGGCCAGACGGTCGATGGCCGTGCCCTCCGCGCCCAGCTCACGGAACAGCTCCAGCGAGCCGGTCCCGCTCTCGACCACGGTCTCCACCAGCGCCTGCTGCATGGCCAGGGAGAATCGGCCGGCGAGCGTCTGCGAGAGCTGCTCCAGCTGCGGCTCTGGCTCGAGCTGCGCGTTTCCGATGGACGTGATCAGCCGGGTCACGCCGGACTGGAGAAGTCTCACCTGGGCCACCCAGGCGCCCGGGCTGAGGGTGTTCGCATCCTCAGCACGCATCGCCCCGCTGAGGTCGAGTAACACGTCGATCTGGTAGCTCTGCTCCGGCGTCAGGTCTGCGCTGCCCCGGGTCTCCTCCAGCCGTCTGGCTGCGGCTCTAACCTCCTGCACGGCAGCGTCAAGAGCCTCCGCGCCGTTGGTGGAGGGTACGTGAGCGGCGACCATCGCACGCTCGGCGGCCGTGAGGTAGTCGACCGCGGGGTCCAGTACGGTGATCTGCTTGGCGCTCGACGAGGCGTCCGCCGCCTCGATGAGATCAGAGCGAACCCGCAGTGCGCCCAGCGTCGCGGCCAGGATCAAAGGGATCAGCAGCGCAAGCGCGACCTTGCGGCGCACAGGCCAGGAGGCCACCGCAAAGGACCTCGGTGGCCGAGACCGGTCTCGTCCATGGCGAGCGGGCATCTTTGACATCGTTTCCTAAAAGGCGTACAGGAAGCCAGCGGCTACCGTCGGCCCCGAGACGGCACTAGCAGTCCAAGATAAGTGACGTGGGCAGATAGTGCATAGCCGCGTGCGGCAAAGCAAGAAATCAGCGCTATTGGGCAGGTTCGGCGAAGGGTGATCGGCTGCGCAGTACGCCCCGAATTACGCAGTTATCCATCTTCGCCCGGACGAATCATACGAGACAGATCATTCTGGAAACTATCAAGATTTAGCCACATCTCGGGCCTGACTCGCCACCCTCCGCCTCCCGTCGCGCCGACGCATACTTGTCGCACGCCTACCGCTGTCGCGCCCGGAGTGGACTGTGACGTCACGAGAGATACTGCGCTACACCGCGTTCGCCGCGTCGGCGGACGGCGGCAATCCCGCCGGAGTCGTGCTCGACGCCCGCGGCATGAGTGATGACGAGATGCAGGCCGTCGCGGCCGACGTCGGCTACTCCGAGACTGCCTTCCTCTTCCCGGACGACCAGCCGGCGGACTCCCCGGTCGACGACGGCCGGTCGCGACCCGCATCGGTCCGGTACTTCAGCCCGCGGGCCGAGGTGCCGTTCTGCGGGCATGCCACGATTGCGACCGCGGTGGCCTATGCGGAGCGCTTCGGCACCGGCGTCCTCGAGCTTGCGACCCCGGCCGGGAGCGTGCCGGTGGCGACCCATCGCCAGGACGGGCAGGTGCTCGCGACCCTGACCAGCGTCGAGCCGTCCGTCGAAGCACTCTCGCCCGACCTGCTGGAGCGCGCGCTCATCGTTTTGGGCTGGACGACCGCGGTGCTCGACGACTCCCTTCCGCCGCGCATCGGCTTCGCGGGAGCCCGGCATCCGATCCTGGCGGTGCGCAGCAGAGACGTGCTGGCCCGGCTCAGCTATGACTACGAGGCGCTAGACGCCCTGATGGCCGAGCAGGACTGGACGACGATGCAGGTGGTCCACCGGGAGCGCGCCGACCTCTTCCACGCCCGAGACCCGTTCCCACCGGGTGGCGTCGTCGAGGATCCCGCCACGGGTGCAGCTGCGGCTGCCCTCGGCGGATACCTGCGCGGCCTCGGTCTCGTGCCACCGTCTCGCCAGATTCGCATCCACCAAGGCGACGACATGGGGCGTCCGAGCCTCCTCGTCGTGGACATCCCCGAACGGGGTGGGATCGAGGTCACCGGGTCCGCGGCCCGGATCTAGCTCGGGCGAAGGCCGAAGCGCCGCCGGGGTTTACAGATGGCCGAGCAAGGTGCAGAGTCGTCTTGACCCCAAAAGCCGCCCATCTGAGCTTTGTGGTGGTGACTCATGCGTAAATCGTTCACCATCTCGGGATTGGCAATCATCGTCGCGCTCGGCGCACTGGCCGTAGGCGGCACTCCAGGCAGCCTGGCCGCGCCGGATGACGAAGGCTCCGCGGCTGGGGGCCGGTCCGGCCTCGTCCGTGGCGAGGAGTCCTTGGACGTCGACAACCGGAAGGGCCGCGTCGAAGCATCGGCCCGGCAACGTACGCTCGCCGCCGACGTCAAGGCGCGAGCCCGATTCAACGAGCTCGGCACCCCCAAGATGCTGATGGCGAGGTCGGTCGGCCAGCCCCTCGACTCGGGCCTACCCGAGGATCCGACGGCGACGGCCCGCGCGTACGTCGCCCAGAACCGGGACCTGCTCGGCCTGACCAAGCGCGCGGCAGGCTCCCTCGAGGTCCTCACCGTGGCACCCATAGGCCCAGGGGCCGCAGTGATCATGCAGCAGCGGTTCGGCAAGCTCGTCGCCGGCTACGACGGCCTGCTGACCCTCGGCGTGCGCGACGGCAAGGTGTTCTCCGTCAGCAGCTCATTGGCCCGCGACACTGCTCAGCCAGCGCCGGCCCTCCTCACCGCCGACGACGCGGCGCAGGTCGCCGCGCGAAACGCCGGCGTCGACGTAAGCGCCGTCCAAGACACCAAGCTGGTCGCGGTTCCCACGCCCGACGGCGCGCGCGCCGCGTACGACGTGACCGTCATCGGCGGCGACGCGGCCGAACCGGTCGGCTTCTCGTCCTACATCGACGCGCGCGACGGCAAGCTGCTGGTCCGCGAAGACCTGGTCGACTACGACGTCGACAACCCCGAGTGGGAGGTGTTCCCCCACACGCCGCCCGTCGACTACTCCTCGACCGACACCCGAGTGCGCTGGTGCTTCGCGCCGAGGCCAGGCTGCGATGAGGTCGTGGGTACGCCCGCGTCACCACTGACATGGGACGTCAACCCGTCCAACCGCAAGGTGTCCGAGACGACGCTCGGCAACAACAGCTTCGCGGTGCACAACTGGTTCAGCAACAACCCCTTCCGCGTTGGCAATGAGCTTGCTACCAAGCGGCCCAACCGCGACTACGCCTACGCGTGGACGAACCAGTGGCAGGAAGAGAACTGCTCGCCCGCAACCTTCGAGAGCCAGCAGCGCAACGACATCGATGCGGCCCGGGCGAACCTGTTCGCCATGCACAACCGGATGCACGACTGGTCGTACCACCTCGGGTTCACCGAGCAGACCTGGAACCTGCAGGACGACAACTTCGGTCGAGGCGAGAAGGGGAACGATCCCGAGCAGGGCAACGCACAAGCCGGTGGCGTGAGCGGCGGTCCGCCTGACTTCGCGGCTCGCGACAACGCCAACCAGATCACGCCGGACGACGGGCAGCGGCCGATCACCAACATGTATCTGTGGCAGCCGATCGCGGGATCGTTCTACGCGCCATGCGTCGACGGCGACTATGACATGTCGGTCATCGGCCACGAGTACACCCACGCCATCACCAACCGGATGATCGCCGGGCCGAGGGCGGGGCTCAACTCGCCCCAGGGCATGAGCGAGAGCTGGTCGGACCTCCTGGCGATGGAGTACGGCGTCGAGCACGGATACGCCCCACCCGGCATTCAGGCGTTCACGATCGGTCAGTACGTGACGCAGGATCCGATCGCGGGCATTCGCAACTACAACATGAGCCAGAGCCCGCTCAACTACAGCAGCGTCGACTACGACTTCGTCGGCCTCCAGGTTCACGCCTCCGGAGAGCTCTGGAGCGCGACGAACTTCGACATCCGGCAGGCGATGATCAACAAGTACGGCGCCGGCACTCCGGCCCTGCAGAAGTCGTGCGCCAACGGCCAGACGCCGGTGACTCAGTGTCCGGGCAACCGCCGCTGGGTTCAGGCCGTGTTCGACTCCTTCCTGCTGATGGGACAGACTCAGGTGAGCATGGTCGACGCCCGCGATGCGCTGCTCGCGGCGGACTTCATCCGCTTCGACGGCGTCGATCTCGACCTCATGTGGAACGCCTTCGCCAAGCGCGGCCTCGGTGAGAACGCGGTCAGCAACGGCGCCGGCGACGCAAACCCCACACCGAGCTTCGCCTCGCCGTTCGCGACCGAGGCCACCGCCACGTTCGCGCCAGAGGACGAGGACGGCAATCCGGTAACCGGCGCGCAGCTGTTCGTCGGCAAGTACCAGGCTCGTGCCGTACCAGTCGCCGACACCGATGCTGGGACAGCGCTGCCGGCCTCGGTGAGCCTGGTCCCGGGCACCTATGAGTTCGTCGCCCGGGCGGCCGGTCGCGGACTGGAGAGGGTCGGCCCCGTGACGGTGTCGGCCGGTCAGCAGGTCGACCTCACCGTGCCGATGCCGACCAACCTGGCATCCGGCGCCGCCGGCGCGGCCGCCACGGGAGACGGGATCAACATCGCCCGGCTGATCGACGACACCGAATCGACGAACTGGGCGTCCCTCCAGGGACCCGTCGCCGGCAAGGGCGTGACCGTCGATCTGGCCGGCGACCGGCACCGGGTCACTCGCGTGCAGGTCAGCGCGATGCTCCGGCCGCCGCTCACCGGCGACCCCGACGCGGGCACGCAGAACCGCTTCTCTGCGCTCCGCCAGTTCCGAGTCCTCGCCTGCAACGCGACCGGAAGCGTGGACTGCACCGACCAGGCTGACTTCTCGGCAGTGTTCACCAGCCCGGCCGACGCATTCCCCTCGGTCGCACCCCGGACGCGGGCACCGGACCTGATCCTGCAGTCGTTCGACATCCCCGATGTCAACGCGACGCACCTTCGCCTCGAAGTCGTCACCAGCCAATGCACTGGTGGACCGGACTTCGCCGGTGAGCAGGATGCCGATCCGCGAGCGGCCACCGATTGCGCGACAGCCAGTCCGCAGGCCGGCGTCGTACGCGCAGCGGAGTTCCAGGCCTTCGCGGACTAGCGGAGTCTGAATCGACGAGAGGGAGGAGACCCGCCCCGGATGCCGTCAGGCGTTCGGGGTGGCTTCTTCCTGTCGCCCGTCGGACTACAGCTCGAACGTCGTCCGCAGCTGCAAGGATCCGTTCTTGCGGTCGAAGGTCCGAACCGCGACCAGGTCGGGCCCGTCGAAGCCGACGACCCGCACCAGGTCTGCCGTCTCGGCACCGGGCACCGGAACCGGCCCCGGGTTGCCGCCGAGGTCGACAGTGAGCCGCGGCCGGCCGTCCGCCGAGACATCGGCCCGATCGATTCCGAGCACCTGGAAGGTCGCGGTCAGCTCTCCCCCGGCCTCGGAGAGCTCGACGTCGAATCGACGCGCCGCGCCCTTTGCGAGCAGCTCAGCGGCCTGGGCCATCAGGTCGGCCTCGTCGTTCAGGATGTCGTTACGCGTCAGGTCATGATGCTCGTTGGGGACGACGCCGTAGTCCTCGAGCGGCGCACCGGCCGCCTCGCCGACCCGAAGCAGGCGCCGGATCACGATCGTCAGCTCGGCGCCATTGGGCAGCGGTTTGAACGGTGACCCGTCGGCGGGCAGCAAGCCGAGCATGTCCCTCTTCAGCTCCCAGACATTGCCGCCACCCGCGCCGGTGTTGCGATCGACACCGAGCACCAGGCCGACGCGGTTGTCCTGGAACCCGGCCGCGAAGATGTCGGCCGCCGAGTAACAGCGGGCGTCGGTGATCAGGACCACCGGCCCGAAGTACGACTGCGGCACCTGGGCAAGCCACTCGGGCTGCGTGAACGGGACCGCCGCCGAGTACGCCGCGCCCGAGTCCAGCCCCTGCTCCATCGAGAGCCGCCAGGGCTTCATGTTGTCCCTCGCCCGGCAGATCCGCAGATTGAGCGGGGTCACCGCGAACTGCGCAGGCTCTGGCTCGAACGGGCGGGCGATGAGCGCCTGCAGGCACAGCTCGGAGGCGAAGATCGCCCCGCCGCCGTTGCCGCGGATGTCCACGACGAGCCCGTCCGCCGGCAGCTCACCGAGCAGCCGGATGAACTCTCGGACGAATCCGGGGATGTCGGTCGCCGGCGGGAGGAGGAAGGTACGCAAGCGCAGGTGGCCGAACTCCCGACCGCCCGCCGACACTCGGCGGGCCTCGAACACGGTCGAGAACGCCGCCTCGACGTCCACGCCGTCCGAGCCGGTGGCGACCGGCTCACCGGACCGCTCCGCGGCGAGGAACTCCGGTGCGAACAGCAGGGTGCGTAGCCGGGCCAGTTGGGCTCCCTCGATGTCGACCCCGAGCGGCTCGGTGACCGCGTCCGGCTCCGCGCCTTCGGCCACAGCGGGAACGAACGACTGCACGTCCCAGACGAGAGAGATCTCGCGGGTGGTGTCGGTGTCGTCGACGTACCTGATGGTGATCCAGTCTTCGTCCGGCGGCGGTCCGAAGGCCATCGAACGTACGGTGAACCACTGCACGGCGCGGGAGTGCCGCGCGTCGGGATTGGCGCCCGGGAACCGTTCGGCGAAGCGCTCCACGGCGCGGGCGATCGGCACGCCGTTCCAGTGCGTCACCTCGACGCCGAAGCGGAAGTTGTCGTCGAGCTCTGGCTGGCCGGCGATGACGCGTCCCACCAGATATCGCCGCCGATCGTCCTCGGTGAACTCCTTGAGCAGGAACGGCAGCCTGGCGACCGCGGTATTGAACGGCTGCGGCAGCTTGTAGCGCGTGTGCAGGTCCCGCAGTGAGTTGAAGATGTCGACCAACTCGGCATGGAACCGCCACTCCGGTCCCGGCTCCTCCGGACGGCCGAGCCGCGTCTGCATCAGGCGGAGCCGCTGCACCGGGTTGATGCCGTACCGCGCGGCCTTGAAGGACAGCAGTGCGTAGTTCTGCTCCAAGAGCAGCAGCGCCTGCTCGACGATCAGCCGTCGGTCGTCGATCGAGAGCGTGCCGACCTCATGGGTGTTGAGGAAGTCCGGAAGGGATTCGGCAGCCGCCACTTCGTCTTGCAGCTCGGTCATCGCCGCTCCTTTCGCACCGATGCCGGATGTGGCTGTCCAGCGGTCTTCGGGCTGCGGTTGGGATGGCCCCGCCTGCCTGTCATGCTCCCGATCGCCGAAGGCTGCGGCCAGTGTCAGGGGTCCCGATCCGGACACCCATTCGATGGCAGCTCCGGCACCCCGGCGGGTCACAGGTCGACGAGCCGGCGCAACGCCCTCTGCACCCCGTCACGACCGCGCTGGGTCAATGCGCTGACGACGAGCCGGTCGAGCTCGGCGAGGGTTGCCTCCACGGTCGGCCGGAAGTCGCGCGCATGTGGGGTGAGGAAGACGAGCGAGGCGCGACCGTCGCTCGGGTCCGGTCGACGCTCCACGAGACCGTCCCGCTCGAGCAGCCGCACCATCGTCGTCATCGTCTGCTTGCTCAAGCGGGCCCGGCTAGCGACCTCACCGATACGAAGGCCGTCCTCCTCGAACAGTGGGACCAGGATCGACCCGTACGAAGGACGGACCTCCGGATAGCCCGCAGCGACGAACCGCTCGTAGAGCAGCTCGTTCCAACGCTGACTGGCCTTCGCGAGCAAGAAACCGACGTTCTCGCGTGCTGCCGCGACCGCCCGCTTTTCTGTCGCCATGGTAACTAGTACGATATCAGACTAGTTTTCGTCGCTGGACGCAACACGACCAGGAGGTAGCTGTGCGAGCCGACAATCCCCAGCAGGTCATCGAGCTGTTTACGACGGCGCTCAACAGCCGCGAAGTCGACGCCGCGATGACTCTCTACGAATCGGAGGCCACCTTCGCGCCTCAACCCGGCGAGGAGGTCAGGGGTCAGCAGGAGATCCGCAGCGCTCTCGAGCAGTTCGCGGCGCTTCAGCCGCGGTTACGAGGCGAGATCACCAAGGTCTTGACCGCCGGCGACGTCGCGCTGGTTCAGAACCGTTGGCAGCTCGAGGGCAAGCAGCCCGACGGGAGTCCGATCGAGATGCGGGGGCACAGTGCCGACGTGCTCAGACGCGCTCCGGACGGCAGCTGGCGGATCCTGATCGACGACCCCTGGGGCAGCGGCTAGATCGGCCCTCGGCGGGGTCGTACGGTCGGGACCAGGGTGCACGACCATCGGCACCAGGCCCATCGAACTGTGCTGACGGTGGAACCCAGGGAGTTGAGTGCCAGATGACGGTCGGCCAGCGCATGGGCTCGGTCGCCGCCGTGAACGTGGGCCTCCCCCGCGACGTCTCGTGGCGCGGCCGTACGGTCCACACCGGCATCTGGAAGCAGCCGGTCAACGGTCGGCGGCAGGTACGACGGCTGAACATCGATGGCGACGGGCAGGGTGACCTCGCCGGGCACGGGGGCGAGCAGCGAGCGGTGTTGGTCTATCAGCTCGACTCGTACCGGTACTGGACCAAGCAGCTGGGCCGGAATGACTTCGTGGCCGGGCAGTTCGGTGAGAACTTCACGGTGGAGGGCTTGCCTGACGACGAGGTGTGTATCGGCGATCGGTACCGCATCGGCGGTGCGGTGTTCGAGGTGACGCAGCCTCGGGTGACCTGCTTCCGGGTCGGCATCCGCATGGACGACCCACGGATCCCGGCGTTGCTGGTCTCTCACCACCGGCCCGGGTTCTACCTGCGCGTCATCGACGAAGGTGACGTCGGTGCCGGCGACGACATCATCCACGTCGCTGCTGGGCCGGAGGGCATGACGGGGGCCGAGATCGATGCGCTGCTCTACCTGCCGGGTCATCCACGCCACCAGTTGGTCCGGGCATTGCGCATCCCGGCGCTGAGTCCCGGCTGGCAGGGATCGTTCCAGGCCCTGCTCGACCAGGCCGACCAGCCGGCGACCGGATCCGGCAACGCCGGACTGGCCACGGCGAGCCCGCCGCCGGCCTGGCCAGGATTCCGGCCGCTGGTGGTGACCGAGACCAAGCCGGAAAGCCGCACGGTCGCGTCGTTGACGCTCGCCGAGCCCGAAGGTGCGGAGCTCCCGGCTGCGATGCCCGGGCGGTTCCTCACGCTGCGGCTGCGTCCCGATCCGGATGGTCAAGCGCTGCTGCGTAGCTACTCGCTGTCCGGACCGCCTGGCGACCCGGCGTACAGGTTCAGCGTCAAGCGCGAGCCGCATGGCGTCGCTAGTCACTACCTGCATGCCAGCGTGCAGGCCGGAGACGTCATCGAGGTGGCCGCGCCCCGCGGTACGTTCACGCTTGACGACGGCTCGGTACCGGTGATCCTGATCAGCGCCGGAGTCGGGGCAACGCCGATGATGGCCATGCTGCATGCGCTGGCTGAACAGCGATCCGAACGACAGGTGTGGTGGCTGTACGGCGCGCGACACGGTGGCGAGCATCCCTTCGCAGCCGAAGCCGCCGCGCTCCTCGACGAGTTGCCAAACGCCCATCGGCACGTGCAGTACAGCAGCCCGGCTCCGACCGACCAGAGCGGGCGCGACTACGACGCGGCCGGCCGGCTGTCGGCCGGGGTGTTCGCTTCGCTCGACCTGCCGCAGTCGGCCGACGCCTACCTGTGTGGCCCGAACGAGTTCCTGGCCGACCTGTCCGCGGCGCTGGTCGCCCACGGTCTCGACCCGGCCCACATTCACACCGAGATCTTCGGGGCGCAGCCATCGCAGACTCCGGGCATCGCCCGGACACCGGCTCGGGAACCGCATCCCCCGGCCGGCCCGGCTGGTGATGGACCCGCGGTGGCCTTCGCACGCAGTGGCCTGACGGTGCCGTGGCACCCCGACTACGCCAGCCTGCTGGAGTTGGCCGAGGCCTGCGACGTACCGACCCGATGGTCCTGCCGGACCGGTGTGTGCCGTACCTGCGAGACCGGACTGCTGTCCGGGTCGGTCGACTACGCACCCGAACCCGTCGAGCAGCCCGCTGCCGGCGACGCGTTGATCTGCTGCTCGCAGCCTCGCGACGCCGTCGTACTCGATCTGTGATCACCACCACCGATCGACCGGGAGGCGAACCGCCCCGGGCTTCCAGGCTTCCTGGGCGGTTCACTCCCCCGCTATGCCGGCCCACTCCAGGCACGGGCCGGCGGCTCGAGGTGACTGCGAGACGGTCCCAGTCCCAGGCCGAGCCTCCAAGCCCTGGGGCTCGAATGCGTAACACCGATCCGTCCGGAGAGTGAACAGAGTTCGTACAACCCGCGTACTCCGGACAGCTGCGAGCCCTCGCCGGGCGGGTCCTTTTACCGGATTCGGTACGGATTGGCGACCGACATCGGATGGAGCGAACCGCCGGATCTTCCGGCAGATGTCGGATGCCTGGCAGTGACGCCGAAGTTAGCTTCGGAGATTGTCGTCGCGGTCCATGCCTCCATTTGGACTGCCCGCGTCCGTTCTCCTCGAGGGGCCGAGGAGTCGACTCAGGAGAAGTGAGGAACCGATGACACGAAAACTCGCTGCGCTCGCATGCACCTCCCTCACGGCGGGGCTGGTCGCTGCGATGCCATCGACGACCGCGACGGCGGGGCTGTCCGAGTCACCGCCGCCGATCGAGACGTACGAGGGGGATCCGGGCCGACTCGGCGATCCGGCCAGCTGGCGTAACGCGGAGTTCCTGCGCGACAACGGCTTGGTGTCGATCGGAGCCGAGTACGCGTATGCCGCCGGGTACGCCGGCCAAGGGATGAACATCGGCATGGTCGACTCGGGGTTCTTCGCCGATCACATGCGCGAGCACGGCAGTCTCGACACCAACTACGCGATCGGTGATCGATACCACTCCGTGGTAGCCCAAGGCGGCGAGACGGGGCCGACGCCGGGGACCTACAACCAGGCGTTCAACGACAGCCACGGTACGCACGTCAGCGGGACCATCGCCGCGAGCCGCGACGGCGTCGGCCAGACCCAGCCGGACGGGCCCGCGGCCAACATGCACGGCGTCGCGTTCAACGCCAACCTCTATGGCGGCAACACCCACAAGACCGACGGCGTCTTCTATGGACTCCTGCCGGACAACGCGACTGAGGCCCAAACGCCGGACAACGGCTACCTCGGCAACGTCTATCGCGCGGTGAACCAGGCGGAGACGGCGAACGGCGAGCCGGTCCGGCTCATCACCACCAGCTGGGGCAGCGCGCCACCCACGGAGAGCTACAACACGCTCGAGCCGCCGCCCGGCGCCCCGGCGAGCTTCGGTTTGAACGCGGCGTGGCGCTACATCTCGACTCCGGACGGCGTCGCCGACGCGAACGGCAACACGGTGCACTGGCTGAACGGCGCCATCGACGTCGCGCATACTGGCACGATCATCGGCTTCAGCTCGGGCAACGGGGGCGTCTCGAACCCGACCGCGCGCGGCACCGCGCCGTACTTCGTGCCCGACCTGGAGGGTCAGTGGTACACGACGTCGGGGCTCAACCCGAACATCGGGCGTACGTTCAACCCGGACGGGTCGGTCCTGGTCCCGGGTACGCAAGAGTTCAACCGCTGTGGTGTCGCGAGGTGGTCCTGTGTCACGGCACCGAGTCGGGCGATCAACAGCACCTGGGTCGAGGTCGTCAACGGCGTGCCGGAGGCCCGATACAGGAGCGCCTCGGGAACATCGATGGCTCAGCCGCACTCGGCTGCCGCGCTCGCCTTGATCATGCAGCGCTTCCCGTACATGAACAACGAGCAGGCGCTCTACACGATGTTCACCACCGGTCGGCAGAACGCCACGACCAGCGATGCCCAGGGCAACGCGATTCCGAACCCGACCGCGGGTCAGATCGTGCAGGTTCCCGACAGCCGCAACGGCTGGGGCACGGTCAGTCTGCGTGAAGCGATGCTTGGACCCGGCCAGCTGCTGGGCCCGACCGACATCAACACCAAGGGATTCAGCGACGTCTGGGCCAACGACATCTCTGACGTCGCGATCCAAGCGCGCCAGCAGGAGGACGCCACCGAAGCGGCCGCCTGGGAGCAGACCAAGATCCAGCGCGGGTGGACCAACGGCCTCCCGCCGAACGCCAGTGAGCAGGACCGGTCGGACTTCGCGACCGGGACTCGTCGCGAGCAGGCTCGCAACGACCGGGTCTACGAGGGCAGCCTGACCAAGCGCGGCGGCGGCACCCTGTTCCTCGCCGGCGACAACACCTGGCACGGCACGAGCACCGTCCGCAGCGGCAAGCTCTCCGTCGTCGGCTCGCACGCGGCCCCGGTCCACGTGCAGGGCGGGACGCTCGGCGGCAACGGCACCGTGGGTGCCAGCGTCGACGTCACCGGCGGCGTGCTGCAGCCGGGTCTCACGGCTGACGAGGCCGACCAGATCACGGAGGTGCCCGTCACTGCGGGCGGAGTCCTGAACGTCGATGGCGATGTCAGCTTCGACAAGAACGGGCGTCTCGACGTCACCGTTTCCGGCAGCGGCAACACCAGCGTCGTGGCCGCGGGCGAGCTGGCGCTGGACGGCCGCCTGTCGGTGGACGTGCAAGGCGATCTGACCCAGGGGACGTCGTTCACGATCGCGAGCAGTCAGGCGATCGAGGGCACCTTCCGCGGCCTTGCCGAAGGAGATGTCCTGACGGCCGATGGGAGCAAGTTCCAGGTGTCGTACGCGAACGGCAGCGTGACGCTGACGGTCGTACGCGCCCAGTAGCAACAACCGCTGGGCCGGCCGCCCGGTTGTGGACCCTGGCGTCCACGGCCGGGAGGCCGGTCCAGTCCCTACATGCGCCTACCTCAGGTTGGCGCCGCTCGCGGAGAACGCCACCATGTGCGCCGTCGTCGTCCTGGCCGCTGCGCTCGCGGACGCCCGCTGGTGGCGTCCGAATCGCTAGACGTCGGGTCGCAGCTCCAGGTCCCATGCGATGATCCCGGGCTGTCCGGCCTTGGCGGCGTTGGCGGCCTCCCCTACCCACGGATGCAGCTCCCAGATATCGGGCGGGCCGGATGTCAGCGGTGCGGCCGCTTCGTCAGGCGCCACGATGTCGGCGTTGCGGTAGACCTCGTCACAGACGCGGACGACGAAGCCGTACGGCAGCGCGGCCCGAAGGTAGTCGCCGACGCCATGGCTGTAACCCGGGACGTATCCGACCCGACCGTCGACCGTCTGCTGGATCAACGGATAGAGCGTCGAGCCGATGAAGTGGCCGCGAGTGTCGATGATCAGCAGGTGCCCACCGGGACGCATGACGCGTGCCGCCTCGGCGAAGAACGGCCGCAGATCGGGCAGGTGAGCCAGGACCAGACTGCACACCACGTGATCGACGCCCTTGTCGGGAAGGGGGAGGTCGGTGATGTCACCGGCCACGAAGCGGGCGTCGGGAGCCGCCGTCCGGGCGCGGGCCAACATGCCCTCGGAGACGTCGACTCCGACAACCACGTCGTGACCCCGGTCGAGCAGCTGCTGCGCCACTGCCCCGGTGCCGCACCCGGCATCGATCGCACGGCCCGGTGTCAGTCGATCGAGCATCGAAGCGAGCACGTCCTCGCGGATCGGGAAGCACCCATTGTCCTCGCCGTCGTACGTCCGTGCCCAGCCGTCGTAGCCGTCGGCGACGGTCAGCGG
>JALDXR010000201.1:0-6583 GCA_032154865.1 Nocardioidaceae bacterium | reverse complement strand
TAGGTCACTCCTCCACGGTACGGCAGGCCGCACACCAGCCGTACGCCGTGAGATGACCCACGTCGGTCTCGAAGTCCTTCTGCCGCCGGATCCCCTCGACCAGGTCGGTGGCGAGCTCCGGTGAGACCTCGTCAACGCGACCGCAGCCGCGACAGACCAGGTGGACGTGGGGTGGTGACCAGCCGGGGTGATAGGTCGGCGCACCGTGGCCGAGATGGGCATGGGTGACGAGGCCGGTCTTCTCGAGCAGGTCGAGGGTGCGGTAGACCGTCGACGCGTTGACACCGTGGACCCGACGCCGTACGTGCTGGAGCACGTCGTCCGGCGTCGCGTGGCCGAGCTCCTCGACGGCCTCGATGACCATCTGGCGCTGCGGCGTCAACCGGTAGCCCTGGGAGCGCAGATGCTGCTTCCAGTCCCGATCGACTACCGAATTGACCACCCTCGAATTCTAGATCGCCCGGCCGCGGACGCCGGTCGCCCGGCCTCAGACCCGCTGCAGCCGGGCCCAGATGTGCGGCTGCAGCTCCTGACCCATCGCGGCCATGTCGTAGGCGTAGAGCAGATCGCCCTCGACCAGACCGTAGAGCCGCTGCCCGGCGGTCACTTCCTTCGCACTGTTGGTACGCGCGACGACGTCGGTGCCGAGCTCGAGCTTCGATCCGTCGACCCGGCCGTACCAGATCTCGACGATGCCGGACTGGTGGGCGAGCAGGAACTCGACTTCGCCGTCGGGCTGTGGGCGTACGAAGCCGGTCTCCAGGGCGCCCTCACGGATCTTCTCCCCTACGTCGTCGAGCAGCCAGGTGCGCGAGAAGTAGTGGAGGAACGGCCGGCCGTCGTGGGCGAAGACGAGCTGCTGACCGAAGTGGAACGACTCGATCGTGGGATAGTCGCCGTGCCCCTGACCCTCCCAGGTCCCGAGCAGCCAGGCGAGTGGCATCAGATCGGGATGCAGATCCTCGGGGATCTCGAACGCCATCCGGCGATCCTAGCCGGGCTCAGACCTCGCCTCGAAAGAGCCGATAGACGGTCAACAGGGAGAACGAGGCGACGGCCAACGCGGCCACCACCAGCAGGATGAGCAACAGGACCTCCATTCGAATGACCCTACAGGCGTCGAATGCCCTGTTTGGTCACGCTGTGGACTCGACTGGTGCCCCTCCGGCAGGCTGACATCATGACAGCGGCGATGTCACAATCGCTACCCGGCGTCCTGCCACGTGAACACTGGCAGCGGGTGATCGCCGATCTCGATCCGTCGCGCGACTACGAGCGGATCACCCGGATCACCACGGCGTACGAGTTTCCGTGGGACACCGCGATGTCGTTGTCGCTGGCGCTGTTCCGTACGTTCGCGATCCCCTCGATCGGTGGGCTGCTCCACGAGACCGGGGAGTTCACGACGCGAACCCAGCAGCGCTACGACGACACGACGTTGATCCTCGACGCGATCGGCCAGGACGGCATGGCGTCGCACCGCGGCCGGGCGGCGATCCGGCGGATGAACCAGATGCATGGGTCGTACGCGATCTCCAACGCCGACCTGGCGTACGTCGCGAGCACCTTCGTCGTCGTGCCGAAGCGGTGGAACGACGCGTACGGGTGGCGCCGGCTGCTGCCGTCGGAGCTCGAGGCGGCTGTGGCGTACTGGAGCGAGCTGGGACGTCGCATGGGCATCCGCGAGCTGCCGTCGACGTACGAGGGCTACGAGCGACTGATGGACGACTACGAGCGCGAGCACTTCCGGTTCGATCCGCGCTGTCGGGCGGTCGCCGACTCGACGCTCGACCTGGCGGCGACGTTCTATCCCGGAGTGAGTCGGCGGGCGGCGCGATCGGTCGTGCTCTCGCTGCTCGACGAGCCGCTGCTCGACGCGTTGGGCTATCCGCGACCGTCGCCGCGAGTACGGGCCGCCGCCGAGCGTGGACTGCGACTGCGGGCCCGGATCGTCCGGCGGCTGCCGCCGCGTCGCCGTCCGTTCGCCGCCGAGCGACTCCGCTGGGTGCGCTCGTACCCCCACGGCTACGTCATCGAGCGACTCGGCACGTTCCCGACAGGCCGGACCTCGGGCGGGGCGGCCTAGGCTCGACACATGGCGAAGCAGCGACTGATCGTGAAGGCGACCGCCGGGGCAGACGCGCCGGAGCGATGCAGTCAGGCGTTCACCGTCGCGGCAACCGCGGTCGCTGCCGGTGTCGACGTGTCGCTGTGGCTCACCGGCGAGTCGACCTGGTTCGCGCTACCCGGCCGGGCCAAGGAGTTCGAGCTGCCGCACGCGGCGCCGCTCTCGGAGCTCCTCGACGCCGTTCTGGCCAGCGGCATGGTGACGGCGTGTACGCAATGCGCCGCGCGACGCGACATCACCGAGGACGACGTCATCGACGGAATTCGGATCGCCGGCGCACCGTCGTACGTCGAGGAGATCCTCGCCGACGACGTCCAGGCGATCGTGTACTGACGCTTTTGCGCGCTTGTTGTGGGTGTGGGGCCGTCCGCACCCACAACAACTGCGCAAAACCGTGGCAGGGCTGCGTCGGGAGGCGTCAGGCGGCCGGCCGGACGTTGAGCAGCTCGCGGGCGCCGTCCGGAGTCATCGCGGGTCGCTGGGCGAGCTCCGCCAGGGCGACGGCGCGGTCGACCAGCTCCGCGTTGTGCTTGACCGGGACCCGACGGGCCAGCGACAGGGTGTCCTCCATGCCGACCCGCAGATGACCGCCCTTGGCGAGCGAGGCCAACGCCACCGGCAGTGTGGTCCGGCCGATGCCGGTCGCTGACCACGACGTGACAGCGTCGGGGAAGGCCGTCACCGCCGCGACCAAGGCGTCGGCTGTCCCGGGCATGCCACCCGGCACGCCCATCACGAGATCGCAGTGAACTCGTTCGCCATAGGGCAGTCCCTCGGCGGCGAGCAACCGATGCAGTGCGGCCACGTGACCCAGATCGAACAGCTCGAACTCCGGCACGACCTCGGCGTCACGAGCGGCCCGATAGAGCTCGACGATGAACGGCCACGGGTTCGAGAAGACCTCGTCGCCGAAGTTGACCGTGCCCATCGTCAGCGAGCACGAGTCGGGCGCGGCGTCGAGTACGCGCAGCCGATCGTCGAAGGGGTCGTGCACCGAGCCGCCGGTCGACAGCTGGACGACGAGGGTCGTCTCGGAGCGCAACGCGGCCACGGTCTCGCGCAGGCGTACGAGATCGAGCGATGGCCGATGCTCGTCGTCGCGGATGTGGACGTGGATCATCGCGGCACCCGAGGCCTCGCATCGGCGCGCCGTCTCGACCAGCTCCTCGAGCGTGGTCGGCAGCGCCGGGAAGTCGGCCTTCTCGGTCTCGGCGCCGGTGGGCGCGACCGTGATGAGCGTGGACGCAGAGGGCTGCATTCGCGAATCGTGGCAGACTTTGCCGGGCCGCGTCGACTGCCGGTCGGAGTGGCCGTCACCGAAAGTGTTGGCGCAATGTCGCGCCAACTTCCGCCGCTGGCTGCCGATTCACGCCAACATTCGAGTGCCAGTCGCCGGACGAGCGGAGGTGGACGTACGAGATGCGGGCCGTGGTCCAACGGGTCAGCGAGGCATCGGTCGAGGTCGACGGTGAGATCGTCGGTGATCTGCGCGGCGCCGGCCTGGTCGTACTCCTCGGCGTCACCCACGACGACACACCCGAGCAGGCCGAGCGGCTGGCCGACAAGATCTGGCAACTGCGCATCCTGCCCGACGAGCGCTCGGCGTCCGACCTCGGAGCTCCGCTGCTCGTGATCAGTCAGTTCACTCTGTACGCCGACACCCGCAAGGGACGCCGACCGTCGTGGTCTGCCGCCGCTCCGGGTCCGGTCGCGGAGCCGTTGTACGACCACTTCTGCGCACATCTCGAACGCGCCGGCGCCCGGGTCGAACGCGGCCGTTTCGGGGCCAGCATGCAGGTCAGACTGGTCAACGACGGGCCGGTCACGCTGGTTCTCGAGACGTGAGGACCGCCGTCGCCGGCACCCCGAACTGGCCAGATCAGGATGCTCGTGCCATCATGACCGGACCCGCCCGCCGACCGGGGTACGACCTGTGCCGTTTGTGCCTGAGCCGGATATCGGCACAATGGACACGAGCCCCGCTGCGCCGATTCCGACCCGGGGCCTTTGACGTGGAGTGCCATGAGCAGTGACAGTGCCGCGCCGCGGGGTCCTGGCAGCGGCGATGCGGATGGGCCTGCCCCGAGCCGCTGGGACGTCGAGGCTCCCGCCTCCTCCTCGTCGACATACGACGGTGCCGGCAAGCGCAAGCTCGTCAAGGAACGCAACTACATCAAGCGGCACTGGATCCTGAGCAGCGTCGTTGGCGTCGTCGCCGTCGTGATGATCGGCACGGGCGGCTGGGCGCTCTATCTCAACAACATGCTCGGCAACGCCGACCAGGTCCCGATCACGATCGACGAGTCGAACCGGCCGCCGCCCACCCACGGCGAGGAGCTCAACATCCTGCTGGCGGGCGCCGACAACGGTCCCGGTCCGAGCATCGCCGAGGACGTCGCGGCCGGCACCTGGGAGTCGGGCGAGCATCGCAGCGACACGATCATGATCCTGCACATCCCGGCCGACCGCTCGACCGCTTACCTGGTGTCGATCCCGCGCGACGCCTACGTCGACATCTACGACGACAACGGCGACTACGCGTACACCGACAAGATCAACTCCGCGTTCTCCCTCTATGGCCCGTCCGGCTATCTGTCGACGATCGAGCACCTCACCGGGCTCCGAATGGATCACCTGGCGATCATCGACTGGCAGGGCTTCAAGGACCTCTCGAGTGCCCTCGGCGGCGTCGAGGTCTACATCCCGGAGACGTTCTACGACTCCAGCCAGAAGATCACTTGGCAGGAAGGGCATCAAAAGCTCGAGGGCAAGCAGGCACTTCAGTACGTCCGGACGCGCTACGGCCTCGAGGACGGCGACTTCGGCCGGATCGCCCGCCAGCAGAACTTCCTGCGCTCGATGATGGGCGAACTCCTCAGCGAAGGCACGGTGACCAATCCGCTGAAGCTCACCTCGGCATTGCGGGCCATCACCGACAACCTGACCGTCGATGAGGACTGGTCCGGTGGCGGGATGCGCGACCTCGCCCTGCAACTTCGGGACGTTCGCACCGACGACGTCACGTTCTTGACCGCCCCCACCGCCGGTTACGGCACGACGGACGAGGGCGCTAGTGTCGTGCGACTCGACGTGAAGCAGTGCGAGGCGTTGTGGAAGGCTATCGCCGACGACGACATCGACCACTATATGAAGAAGTACGACGAAGAGGCTGGCAAGCTGGCCAAGGCCGAGGACATACAGTAGACGCGAACCGTCGAAGTCTGGCTGGCTCGTGCCGACGCAGTCCGGCCGGCTATCGACGAGGCGGGGGCGTGATCCGAGAGCGAGACGATCGTGGACGATCAACGTTACGGGGATGACTCACGGGCGACCGAACCGCCCGCGGCACCACCGACGACGGAGCGGACGGCCGACGACTCCGAAGAGGATCCGGGGCTGTTCGGTCCCGACGACGATGGCGCCTCCGACGAGGAGGAGCCGAAACGCGGGTTCTTCCGCCGACACAAGGCATTGACCATCATGGGCGGCCTGGCGATCGTCCTCGTGCTCGCCCTGATCGGCGGTGTCCTCTACGTCAACCATGTGGTGTTCGGCGACATCGACCGGATCGATGCGTTCGGGTCGATCGACCCCCAGACCCGCCCGGACCCGGCCGAGGGCGAAGCGATCAACATCCTGCTCGCCGGGGCGGACAACGGTGACGCCGAAGGCATCGAGGGCATGTCGATCGAGGACGCCATGGAGACCGGCGACTGGTCGTCCGGTCTCTACCGCAGCGACACGATCATGGTCCTCCACATCCCCGAGGACCACTCTCGCGCGTACGTCGTCTCGATCCCTCGCGACTCGTACGTGAAGATCTACAACGAGACCGGCGAGTTCGAAGCGAAGCACAAGGTCAACTACGCGTTCTCGGTCTACGGCCCGGCTGGTTACGTCTCGACGATCGAGCACCTCACCGACGTTCGGATGGACCATCTCGCGATCGTCGACTGGTCCGGGTTCAAGGACGTCGTCGACGCACTCGGGGGTGTGCGGCTCTACGTCCCGGAGACGATCCGCGACACCAGCCAGAACTACACGTACAAGCAGGGCTGGAACGACTACGACGGTGAGCTGGCACTGAAGTACGTACGAAGCCGTTATCCCTTGGACGAGGGCGACTTCGACCGCAACCGTCGACAGCAGAACTTCCTGCGCGCCATGCTCGACCAGATGGCTCAGGAGGGCGCGCTGACCAACTTCCCGACGTTCCTCTCAGCGGCCAAGGCGATCACGTCCAACCTGACCATCGACCAGGAGTGGTCCAACGGCGACATGCGTTCGCTCGGGTGGTCGATGCGCGGCATCCGCAAGGACGACGTCACGTTCCTGTCGGCGCCGATCAACCAGCGACGTCCGTTCGGCAACGTCCCGGGCGACGGTTCGGTCGTCTATCTCGACAAGCGCGAGATGAAGGATCTCTTCGGCGCCATGCGGGCCGACGACATGCAG
>JALDXR010000200.1:0-6603 GCA_032154865.1 Nocardioidaceae bacterium | reverse complement strand
CATCTGACGACCTCCCGTCGCGACATATCCCTGGCCGGATTGCCGCCCCACTGCGCCCGCGCCGGGACGTCTTCGCCCTTCATGAGGAACGAGTCGGCAGCGAGCGTCGCCCCGTCTCCCATCGTCACGCCGTAATGCACCAGCGCCCCGACGCCCACCGTGCAGTCCGAGCCGAGCGTGATCCGGTCGCATTTGAAGGCGCCGTCCTCCTGCGAGTGGGGCTGGATGATGGTGCCGGCGTTGAAGACGCAGTCGTCACCGATCGTGATGAGCGTCTTCTCGTTCATGGCGGCGCCGTCGTCGAAGACCCGGGCCCCGATCCGGACCCCGAGCAGCCGCCAGCCCAGGCTCTTGAACGGCGTGCCGTTGAGGATGAGCAGCTGCGGGCTCAGCTTCCAGTAGCGCTCGTGCCACCAGAAGTACGGCTGGTAGATCGAGCAGTACTGCGGCTGCAACGAACGAAAGCCCGCCGCGATCCGCTCGGCGAGAATCTGGACGGCGATGTTGTACAGCAGCGCGAGGACACCCGCGAGACCGATCGCGATGCCACCGAGCTGGTCGTAGAAGTCCAGTGCGGCCAGCGCGATCACGGTGACGCCGAGTAACTGCACCCAGCGCAGCAGAAGGAATCGCGCCATCGTTCCGGTGTTGTGCCAGGTCTTCGCCGCGAGGCGCCGGCGGAACTCGGTGCCGACCCGGAAGTGGTCGAGCCGGTTGTCGCGGTGCACCGACCGTGGGATCTCGAAGCTCGGGGAGCCGAGCAGCCCGACCCCCTCCCGTACCGGGCCGTCGGTCGGGACCATCACCTTCGTGGCGAGCAGACAGTCGTCGCCGGTCCGGCCCTGTGGCGGATACATGACGTAGTTGCCCAGGAAGTTTCGGGCGCCGACCGTGGTGCGGGACAGCCGGAACGACGAGCTCGAGTAGTCGGCGTTGAGGACCGCCATGCCGTCGGCGACCATCGTCCCGGTGCCCACCGAGGTGAGGAACGGGTTCTCCTGCCGGGTCTCCAGCCCGAAGTTGGAGCCGGTCTGCTCGACCGGTGACAGCCGATAGCCGATGCCGCGGAAGTAGTGGACGATCGCGGCGCTGTCTCCGAACAGGTATGTGAAGAACTGCAGGTTGGTGAGTCGCGTGATCGCTCGATGGAGGCCGTAGCCCACGCCGTACAGGGGATAGATCCGGTCGGGTGTGAGCGCGTGGTTCATCAGCCGCGGGATCGTCGTCACGACGAGCAGCCCGCCGATCGCGAGGACGCCGAAGGCCACCACCGAGGTGAGCAGCGCATCGCCGTAGAACGACCAGCTCGTGACGGCGGCCGTCTGTGTGGTCATGAGCTCGGCGAGGAACGGGACTCCGGCGAGCAGGACGACGATCCCCCCGATGGCAGCCGGAACCTGAACGAGCAGCACCTTGAGCAGCTGGCCGACGGAGTAGCCGATCCGCCGGACCCGGCCACACCTGACCGGCTCGACCTGTTGAAGGTCAGCGTCCGTGGGTTGGCCCGGCGACCCGTGGTGATGCTCACCTGCGGGCACCGACTGTCCGATGTGGAGCGACGACGCGTGGGTCAACCGGGCTCGGTCGCCCAACGACGTCTCGATCTCGAGCACCGAAGCCTCACCGACGAAGACACCGTTGCCGAGGACGACGGAACCGATCTCGATCCGGCCCTGGTGGGCGCGATAGCCCGCGAAGCGCACGGCCGGCCGGATCACGCTGTCGTCGCCGATCGCGAGCAGGTCCGTGCAGATCGGCACGTTGCGCGACAGGATCACGACTCGGCGGCCGATCGCTGCGCCCAGCATCCGCAGGTAGAGCGGATAGAGCGGAGTCCCCACGAACACGACCAGTGGATTCGTCTTGACCAGGGTGGCGACGATCCAGAACCGCACGTACGCCAGGCTCCACAACGCGATCGGATCGGCCTTCCAGCGACCGATCAGGAGCCACTTCGCCGCGATCGGAGCGGCGCACACGCCGACGAACGTCACCGTGCCGACCAGGACCGACCGCAGGTACGTCTCGCCGACTCCGACGCCGGTGGTGATCCACTCGTACCCCCAGGCGAAGACCGTGCCGGCGACGACGGCGTACGCGACGACAGCCAGGGCCTGCAACGTCCCGCACAGCGCGACCTGTCCACGGGTCACCGACGGGCCAGCCGCCGACGGCTCGGTCGCCGATGCCGACTCAGTCGGGGGGAGTGTGTCGACCGGCCCGAGTGCGTCGACGAGGCCGGCGATCGTCGGGTACCGGTAGACCTCGCGCATCGAGATCGCGGGTAGGTCGGCGCGCTTGCGTACTCGGGCGCAGAAGTGGGCCATCAGCAAGGAGTCGGCCTCGAGGTCGTCGAAGAAATGGGCGTCGGCGCCGACCCGGTCGACGTGCAGCAGATCGGCGAGGATCGCCGCGAGGTCCGTCGCGACGTCGGACGCTGGCGGGACGGCGTGGTCTCGCGCGCCTGCCGTGAGCTCGGTCGTCATCGCGACCCCACCGATGCACTCGGCTGGGCGATCCAGGCGGCGGCGAGCACGAAGCCGCGGCCGACCAGCCACCGCCCGGGTACGGTCCGGCCGACGGGCTGCTGCGAGGGATCCAGGTCCGCCTCGAATCGGCCGTCAGGCCCCACCGTGATCGAGACGTCCTCGAACCCGAGCCAGCGCCGGGTCACCGGGAACCAAGCCTTGTAGACCGCCTCCTTCGCGGAGAACACCAGCCGGTCCCAGTGCACATCAGGGTGCGCGGCGCTCAGCGGGCGAAGCCGAGCCTGCTCCTCGGCGCGCAGGACCAGATCATCGACGGCTCGCGGAAGGGGGACGTGCGGCTCGGCGTCGATGCCGAGTCCCCGGAGCGTCTCGGATCGGGCGACGGCCGCCGCCCGGTAGCCGGGGCAGTGCGTCAGACTCCCCACGACACCGTCCGGCCACACCGGCGCGCCGTCGGTGTCGGGTAGGACTGCAACGGCCGGCGCGCCCAGTGCGTCCAGTGCCATGCGGGCGCACTGACGGGCGGTGACGAACTCACGCCGCCGCTGCGTCCCAGCCGTGATCACCAGGGCAGCTTCGGCGGGATGCATCGTCGACTCGGGCGCATCGGCGTAGAGCTCGGCCCCGGCCGCCTCGGGCACCAGCGAGGCGATCATCGCGGTGCCGTCCTGGGTGGCGATCGGGGCCGGTCGTTCGGCCGCAGTTTGACGCATACCGCCATCGTCGAAGCGTCAGATGAGGCCCGGATAAGGCCGACATGAGCATGCCTTCATCCGCTGCCGCACACGCGGTTTTGCGCCCACACGTACCGTCTGAGCCCTGCCGAGTGGTGCGTACGGCGCAAAACCGAACTCCGGCGTGCCGGCCGACCGCAATCGGTTGCGCTCATCACATCCCAGCGTCCTCGCTCGTCCGAGGGTTGACGCGAGAAGTTCCTTCGAGTCAGGATTGCAACCGATTGCAGTATGAGGGAGTGGGTATGAGCGAGACGCCGGGCGGCCCGCGCCTCGGATGGATCGGCACCGGGCGGATGGGTGCTGCGATGGTCCGGCGGCTGGTCGACGCCGGGCGCGATGTCGCGATCTACAACCGGACCCGGTCGAAGGCCGAGGCGGCCGCCGGAAATGCGGCGACCGTCGTCGATCGACCGGCCAAGCTCGCCGACCGAGATGTCGTCTTCACGATGGTCTCGGCTTCGGACGACTTCGAGGAGGTCGTGCTCGGACTCGACGGACTGCTGTCCGCCGAAGGCACAGCACCGCGAGTACTCGTCGACTGCTCGACCGTCTCCGCGGAGGCGTCCCAGACTGTACGAGCCACCGCGGCCGAGTGGGGTATGGATCTGCTCGCGGCCCCGGTCAGCGGCAACCCGGCCGTCGTGGCCGCCGGCCGGCTCACCCTGGCGGTGTCCGGTCCGCGTTCGTCGTACGACGAGGTCCTCCCCGACCTCAAGCTGCTCGGCCGCGGCGTCACCTACGTCGGCGAAGGCGAGGTCGCCCGGCTGGTCAAGATCTGCCACAACGTCCTGCTCGGCGTCGTGACCCAGTCGCTCGCCGAGATCACCCTGCTCGCCCAGCGCGGTGGCACCAGCCGGGAGGCGTTCCTGGCGTTCCTCAACGACTCGGTGATGGGCTCGACGTTCAGCCGCTACAAGACTCCGGCGCTGGTGAACCTCGACTTCACGCCCACGTTCACCAATCCCCTGCTGCTCAAGGACTTCGAGCTCGGTCTCGACGCGGGGCGCCGCCTGGGCGTGCCGATGCCGGTCGCCGCGCTCGCGGCCCAGATGGTCGCATCTGCCATCGGAGCGGGCTACGACAAGGAGGACTTCGCCACCCTGCTGCTCGAAGAGGCCCGCCGGTCCGGAGTCGAGTTGACGTCCGAGAATGCCGACGTCACCGACGGGCTCGAAGCCGAAGACGCCTGACATGCCCCGGCCGCTGCCCGCGCCCGGCCACATGGGCGTCGACTACGAGCAGCGGGTCGACTTCGACCGGCTGCGTTCGTACCGCCTGGATCGGGTACGCAAGTCGCTGGCGACAAGCGAGTGTGGCGCCTTCTTGCTGTTCGACTTCTACAACATCCGTTACACGACCCAGACCTGGATCGGTGGCGCGCTCGGCGACAAGATGACCCGCTACGCGCTCCTGCCCGACGGTGGCGAGCCGATGATCTGGGACTTCGGCTCGGCCACCCGGCATCACCAGATCTACTCGCCGTGGCTCGAGCCGGACAACTGCTACCCCGGCATGCTCGGGATGCGTGGCGCCGTCGCCCCGAGCGCCGGGCTGATGGAGTCCGCCGTACGGCAGATCAAGGGACTGCTCACCGACGCCGGAGTCGCCGACGAACCGGTCGGGGTGGACATCGTGGAGCCGGCGTTCCTGTTCGAGATGCAGCGGCAGGGCCTCACGGTCGTCGACTGTCAGCAGCTGATGCTCGACGCCCGGCAGATCAAGTCACCCGACGAGGTCATGCTGCTGACCCAGGCGGCCGCGATGGTCGACGGCGTCTACCAGGACATCGTCGAGGCACTGAAGCCGGGCGTACGCGAGAACGAGATCGTCGCCCTCGCGAGCAAACGGCTCATCGAGATGGGCTCCGACCAGGTCGAGGCGATCAACTCGATCGCGGGCGAGCGCTGCAACCCGCATCCGCACAACTTCACCGACCGGCTGATCCGGCCGGGCGACCAGGCGTTCTTCGACATCATCCACTCGTTCAACGGCTACCGCACCTGCTACTACCGCACGTTCGGTGTCGGAAGTGCGACACCGAGCCAGCAGGACGCGTACGCCCAAGCCCGGGAGTGGATGGACGCCTCGATCGCCGCCGTACGACCGGGTGTCGGCACCGACGAGGTGGCGGCCGTGTGGCCGGAGGCGACCGAGTTCGGCTTCGCCGACGAGCTGGCGGCGTTCGGACTGCAGTTCGGCCACGGTCTCGGGCTCGGGCTTCACGAGCGCCCGATCATCTCGCGGCTGAACTCGATGAAGGAGCCGGTTGAGCTGCGGACCGGGATGGTCTTCGCACTGGAGACCTACTGCCCGGCGGCCGACGGCTATTCGGCGGCGCGACTCGAGGAGGAGATCGTGTTGACCGACGAGGGGCCCGTGGTCATCACCCTGTTTCCTTCCCACGAGCTCGTGATCGCCAATGCCTATTAGACGCTCCCATCGCGCCGACAACCCCGACGACCCCGTGGAGTCGCCCATGACAGCACGTACTCGAGACGACGCATCCGTACCCGCGGGAGTTGTCGACGTCCCCCTCCGGACCCGCCTGGCGCTCTATCGCTGCTGCGTCGAGCTGCGCCTGTTCGAGCAGCGCGCCTACCGGATGTTCATGGAGGGCCTGGTCAAGGGCACCAGCCACCTGTCGATCGGGCAGGAGGCGATCGCCGCCGGGTTCGGCGTCGCGATGCGTCCGGACGACTACACGTTCGCGACCTACCGCGGCCACGCCCACACCCTCGCCCGTGGCGTACCGATGACGCCGGTCCTCGCCGAGCTGCTCGGCCGCGAGAACGGGCTCATGAAGGGCAAGGGCGGCTCGATGCACCTGACCAGCGTCGAGCACGGCGTGATGGGCTCGTACGCGATCATCGGTGCCCACCTGCCGATCGCCAACGGAGCCGCGTGGAGCGCACAGTATCGCGGCACCGACCAGGTCGCGGTCTGCTTCTTCGGCGATGGGACGACCAACATCGGGGCGTTCCACGAGGCGCTCAACTTCGCCGTGATCTGGCGGCTGCCGATCGTCTTCGTGTGCGAGAACAACCTCTACATGGAGTACACCCCGATCCACCACGTCACGGCGGTGGAGCATCCGGCGGCCGATCGCGCCGGTGCGTACGGCCTCGATCCGCTGATCGTCGACGGCAACGACCCGGACGCGATGTACGCGGCGGCGAGCCTGACGCTGGCGCGGGCCCGGGCCGGCGAGGGTCCGAGCCTGATCGAGGCCAAGACCTATCGGCATGGCGGCCACTCCCGCGCCGACCCGGGCAAGTACCGGCCCGACGACGAGGTGCAGAAGTGGCTGGCTCGCGACCCGTTGCCGATGTATCGCGATCGGCTGCTCGACATCGGCGCCACCGCGGCCGAGCTCGACG
>JALDXR010000199.1:0-6672 GCA_032154865.1 Nocardioidaceae bacterium | reverse complement strand
ATCCGCCACGGTGAGCGCCATCGGCTTGTCGCACCAGACGGGCTTGCCTGCCTCGGCGGCGGCGATGACCTGGTCGGCGTGCTGCGCGTTGGGGGTCGCGATGTAGACCGCGTCGATCTCGGGATTGGCGAGCATCTCGTCGTATGACGTGTACGCGAACCGGGCGCCGAACTCCTTCGCGAACGCATCGGCCCGGCCCTGGTCGCGACTCACTCCGGCGACCAACTCGCACTCGGGCTCGGCCACCATCGCGGGGGCGATCGTCGTACGCACGATCCGGCCGAGGCCGATCACACCCCAGCGGAGCGTACTCATCACGGCCGCCCTCGCCCCGCGGTTTTGCGCGCTTGTGGTCGGTGTCGACGGCTCTCCACCGACAAGTACGGCGCAAAACCGAGCATCACAGTCCGAGCAGCGCCGACGCGTTGTCGGACAGGATGGCCTGCTTCTCGTCGTCCTTGAGCTCGTCGAGTCCGTTGAGCCAGCGCACCGGGTCGATGGAGAACATCGGCGCCGGGTAGTCGGTGCCGAGCATGACGCGGTCGATGCCGACCCGGTCGATGAGGAACCGCAGCGCCGGCCCGTCGTAGGTGCAGCAGTCGTAGTAGAACTGCGACAGGTACGTGCTCGGCGGCCGGCTGATCTTGAGCTCGTAGCCCCACTCGTTGCCGAACGGGGGAGTGAGCGGCCCGTCGGGGTAGCCACCCTCGAACGCGCCCGCGGCCTTGTCGAGCCGTCCGGCGCCGAACGCGGTGTAGCCACCGGCATGCGCGAGCAGCGGCTTCAGGTTCGGGCAGGCGTCCATGACGCCGCCGTGGACCAGCGTGGAGTACGTGATCGTGCGGTCGGCGAGATTGCCGATGGCGTTGGGCAGGCTGTACGTCTCGATCCGCGAGCTCACGCAGGTCGCGCCGCCCTGGTGGAAGAAGACGATCGCGCCGAGCCGCTCGGCCGCCTGGAAGAACGGCAGGAAGTCCGGGTGGTCGAAGGTACGGCCGTTGACGTGGTCGTTGATCATCGCGCCGCGGAGTCCGAGCTCGCCCATGCCGCGCTCGAGCTCGGCGATCGCGGCCGGGATGTCCTGCATCGGCAGCGTGCCCATGCCGATGAACCGGGTCGGATGCTGCTCGACGATCTCCGCGATCTCGTCGTTGCACTCGCGGGCGACCGTCGTCGTGAGATCGAGGTCCTTGTCGTAGTGATAGAAGGCCGCCGTCGGTGTGATGAGCTGGATGTCGACGCCCATCTCGTCCATCTCGGCGATCCGGTCGGGCACCGACGTGTTGAAGCCGGGCCGGTGCAGCTCGCCGGAGGACGGGCCGAGTCCGTGCCAGCTGCCCTCGGTACGGATCGCCTCCTTGAACCGCTCCGGCGTGAGATGGGCGTGTACGTCGATCACAGGCACGGTGGAGTCCCTCCGTAATGATGTATCACGCATAAAATAGGATCGCTGTGTCGCTGTCAAGCGGTCGGCGATCCCAGGCTACGCATGACCCCGGGTCGGACCCGGTCGGTGAGCCGGAATACTGAGGGCGAAATCGCCGACAAGGAGGCCGTGCCATCCACGACTTGACGAGCCGCGTCCGGCTGCGTGTCAACGGCCGCGAGCACGAGATCGACATCGACAACCGGGAGACGCTGCTCGACGTCCTCCGCGAGCGGCTCGACCTGACCGGGAGCAAGAAGGGCTGCGACCACGGGCAGTGCGGCGCCTGCACCGTGTTGCTCGACTCGCGTCGGGTCAACGCCTGTCTCGTCCTCGCCGTCGCCGTCGGAGACCGCGATGTGACGACGATCGAGGGGCTGTCCGGCGCGGGCGACGCGCTGCATCCGATGCAGCAGGCGTTCGTCGACCACGACGGCTTCCAGTGCGGCTACTGCACTCCGGGCCAGATCTGCTCGGCGGTCGCGATGCTGGACGAGGCGGGCGCCGGCTGGCCGAGTGCGGTGGCGGCCGACGTACGCGATACCGGCGTGCGACTCGACGCGACCGAGATCCGCGAACGCATGAGCGGCAACCTGTGTCGCTGCGGCGCGTACGTCAACATCGTCGCCGCCATCACGGAGGTCGCCGAGGCCGGGCGTACGCCATGAGGGAGTTCTCCTATCGGAGCGCGGACTCCGTCGACACGGCGCTGGCGCTGCTGGCCGAGCACAACGGGTCGGCGCGGTTCCTCGCGGGTGGCACCAACCTGGTCGACCTGATGAAGCTCGACGTGGCGCGTCCGACGCTGCTGATCGACGTCAACGGCCTGCCGCTCGACGAGATCGCCGAGACCGACGACGGCGGCATCCGGATCGGTGCCACCGCCCGCAACAGCGACGTCGCCGCGCACCCGCTGATCCGGGAGCGCTATCCGGCGGTCGCGCAGGCGATCGTGGCCGGTGCGTCGGGTCAGCTGCGCAATCAGGCCACCGTCGGCGGCAACCTGCTGCAGCGCACCCGGTGCGTCTACTTCACCGACGCGACCAAGCCCTGCAACAAGCGCGATCCGGGCTCCGGCTGTCCGGCGCGCGACGGTGAGCACCACAACCTCGCGATCCTCGGCGCGTCCGAACGGTGCATCGCGACGAATCCCTCCGACTTCGCGGTGCCGCTGGCGGCCTTCGACGCCGTCGTACGCGCGCGGAACGCCGACGGCGATCACGAGATCCCGCTGGCCGACTTCTACCGATCGCCTGGCGATGATCCGGAGCGCGACACCACGCTGCCGGCCGGTGCTTTGATCACCGCGGTCGAGCTGCCGCCGTCGCCGCTGGCCCCCGGGTCGGTCTATCGCAAGGTGCGAGAGCGGGCGTCCTATGCGTTCGCGATCGGCTCGATCGCGGCGGCGCTCGACGTCCACGACGACGTCGTACGCGACGTCCGGATCGCACTCGGTGCGGTCGCCCCGATGCCCTGGCGAGCCCACGCGGCCGAGCGAGCCTTGGTGGGTCGGCATGCGACGCCGGAGACCCTCCGGGACGCGGCCGACGCCGAGCTCGCCGAGGCCCATCCGCTTCGGGACAACGCGTACAAGATCCCGCTGATCCGGAACCTCATCGTGCGGACCCTCACCGAGCTGACCGAGGCGGCGTCATGACCACCGCTCCGACCGCTCCGACGACTGGCTTGGTCGGCGCGGATGTCGCCCGCATCGAGGGAGTCGACAAGGTGACCGGGCGGGCCAAGTACGCCGCGGAGTTCCCGTTCGCGGAGCTGGCGTACGGCGTCCTCGTGCAGTCGACCATCGTGCGCGGCTCGATCACGGCGGTCGACGTCGACGCCGCTCTCGCGCAGCCCGGCGTGATCGCGGTGCTGACCCACGACAACGCGCCACGACTCGTCGAGGCCGAGGACCCCACGCTGCTCGTGCTGCAAGCCAATCGCGTCCACTATCGCGGCCAGGCCGTCGCCCTCGTCGTGGCGGACTCGCTCGAGACCGCGCGGGCGGCCGCCGATGCGCTGGAGGTGACATACGCGGCCGAGCGGCATGACGTGACGTTCGCGCCCGACACCGAGCTCGAGCCGGACGACGAGGTCGATCCCGCGCTCGCGTCCGCGCCGATCACGGTCGACGCGACGTACTCCACTCCGCCCGAGCACAACAACCCGATGGAGCCGCATTCGACGACGGCGATGTGGGCCGACGGCCGGCTCACGGTCTACGACTCCAACCAGGGCGCGACCAATACCCAGCGCAGCCTGGCCAAGCTGTTCGGCGTCGAGCGCACTGACGTACGCGTGCTTTCGGATCATGTCGGCGGCGGCTTCGGATCGAAGGGCTCGCCTCGGGTCAACTCCGTGCTCGCCGCGATGGCCGCCCGGGTGCTGGATCGGCCGGTTCGCGTCACCCTCACGCGGCAGCAGCAGTTCTCGCTCGTGGGCTATCGCACGCCGACCGTGCAGCGAGTACGGCTCGGCGCCGACTTGACCGGCCGGCTGCTCGCCGTCGACCACATGGCGTACTCGCAGACGTCGACCGTGCTGGACTACGACGAGGGCGCATCCGGCTACACGACCGCCATGTACGCCACGCCCGTGCTACGCACCGATACCAACGTCGTCGCGCTCGACGTACCGACGCCCCGGTGGATGCGGGCCCCGGGCGAGGCGCCGGGGTCGTTCGCGATGGAGTCGGCGATGGACGAGCTCGCCGAGGCTTGCGGCGTCGACCCGGTGGAGCTGCGGATCCGCAACGACACGGATGTCCATCCGGGCGATCGGCAGCCGTTCAGCAGCCGCAGTCTCGTCGAGTGCCTCCGCACCGGCGCCGAGCGGTTCGGCTGGTCGGGCCGCGATCCGCGTCCGGCCGCGGCGCGAGACGGTCGCTGGCTGCTCGGCACCGGGGTGGCGTCGTCGACCTTCCCCGCCTTCGCGGTGCCGTCGACCGCGTCGGTGACGGTGGAGCCCGACAGCCGGTTCACGGTACGGATCACGGCGTCCGACATCGGCACCGGCGCCCGTACCGCGCTGACCCAGATCGCGGCCGACGCGCTCGGAGTCTCGATGGAGCAGGTCGAGGTCCGGATCGGCGACAGCGACTTCGGCTCGGCGATGATCGCCGGTGGCTCGGCGGGCATGGCGTCGTGGAGCTGGGCGGTGATCAAGGCCTGTCGCGAGCTCGGCTCCGATGTCGAGCCGGGACGATCCGTCACGGTCAACACCCGCGACGAGATCGGGGCACAGGGCGACCTGGCCCGCCATGCCTTCGGCGCCCAGTTCGCCGAGGTGGGTGTCGATCTCGAGACGGGGGAGGTGCGGGTGCGCCGGATGCTCGGCGGGTTCGGTGTCGGACGCGTGGCGAACGCCCGGACCGTGCGGGCGCAGCTGATCGGCGGCATGACGTGGGGCATATCGATGGCGTTGCACGAGGAAGGGTTCATGGACCCACGATTCGGCGACTACGCCAACCATGACTTCGCCGGCTATCACATCGCGAGCAACGCCGACGTACCCGAGATCGACGCCTTCTGGGTCGACGAGCACGACGAGGAGCTCGGTCCGCTCGGCGGCAAGGGCGTCGGCGAGGTCGGCATCGTCGGCACCGCCGCCGCGATCGCCAACGCGGTCTGGCACGCGACCGGGGTACGCCATCGCGACCTCCCGATCCGGCCGGACCGCGTACTGCAGGCGCCCTGAGCGCGGAGGAGCGAAACATGCCCGGCATGTCTCGCAAGACGGGTCCTCCCGGTGCGCGGCTAGGGCGGCCACGACGCCGACGGCATCAGGCGTTCTGCCACGGCGAACCGAGGGACTGGGCGTAGCCATCGCGTACGGCGTCGAGACACGCGCGGGCCGACGGGAGATTGCCGGTCTGATGACGCAGTGCGGTGTCCCAGTCGGCGGGAAGCCGGACGAAGTCATGCGCCGCGAGCGGTCGGCCGGTCGCGTGGTCGAACAGGTCGGCCGCTTCTGGAGTGAGGGCACCGATCGTGGCGAGTCCGGCGAGGTCGTACAGATCGCGAGCGGCATGACGGTCGATCCAGGCGAGCGTCTTCATGGCCGCGAAGGCTGCCAGCGTCGGCACCCGGAGTACGGTCTCCGGCACATCGCGATAGCGGCGCACGAGCGTCCGGCGCTCGGTCGGCATCTCGTGCCAGCCTTGCCGTCCGGCATCGAGAAGCTGAATCCGCACGACGAGTTCGTCCGGTGTGACGAGCCGCGCCGGCGAGATGCTCCGCACGTCGAGCAGCCCCGGATCCCACGACGATCCCGGGAACTCGCGTCGCAGCCGGCGCGGAATCTGCCGTTCGACCGTGCTCGCCGCGCTGCGGCGCTCCGGCGCCATCAGATCGACGTCCTCGGACAGCCGACCCTGCGACAGGTGAGTCCACGACAGGGCCGTACCGCCGAGGAAGACGAGATCCGGGATGTCGAGGTCGGCCAGGGCGGCGAGCGTATGACCGATGAGATGGTCCCGTCTCACCTGCGCTTCGGCGACTCCGAACGTCGCGGCCGTGGCCCGCAGATCTCTCGGATCAAGCATCGGCCTGCGCTGCCAAGGCTCGGGCGCGGGCGGCGCCGGCGCGCTTCCGCTGCTGCTCGGCCAGTTCGTCGACGACGTCCCAGTCGACCATGGCCGCGAGCGTACGAAGCGCCTCGTCGACCATCGCCTGATCCGCCACGGGGCGTCCGCGCGGCGTGGCCAGGTCGAGCAGGGTCTGCTCGGCGGTGGTCATCCATCCCGGTCCGAGCTCGGTCTCGGTCCGTTGCAGATCGAGCGCGGCGACGTCTCGCTTGACGAACCGGATGCGCCCGCCGAGCACGTCCAGATCCGGTCGTTGCTTCGGAACCGCCACGACGGCCCAGGCGATCTCGCGTGGGATCGCGCCGAGTCGCCGGGCCGCGCTGGCGTGCATGAGCGCCGCCGCGTCGATCCCGTAGTCGGCCTGGGCGATCCCGAGTCCGGCGGCGTGGATGTCGGGTCGCCAGGTCTGGTCGCCGGTTCGATGCGGTGGAACCCGGGCGTAGTAGCCCGTGGCGAGGCGCAGCAGGAGCCCGGCTCGGGTCAGCCGTCGCAGGTCCGCCCGCGGGTTCGCGTAGACGTGCGCGACGTCCCGTGGCCGGATCACTGCCGGGCTGAGCTGGGCCAGCTCGGGTGGGAGTCCGGTGGCGTGGCCGTTGATGAGTATCACCCTCGTAGTCTCTTAGACTACGTTCATCGTACTTAACAACGTCTCGACTGGCCA
>JALDXR010000198.1:0-6699 GCA_032154865.1 Nocardioidaceae bacterium | reverse complement strand
GCGGATGGTGGCTGTCGCAGTGGCGGATGGTGGCTGTCGCAGTGGCGGATCGTCGTCAGTCGTTGGCGGCGATGAGCTTGCTGGCGACGTGGGAGGGGACCGGGTCGTAGCGGACGAAGGTACGCGAGAACGATCCGGTGCCCTGGCTCATCGACCGCAACTCAGTCGCGTAGCGGACCAGCTCCAGCGCCGGCACCTCCGCGTGAATCACTGTGCGACCGCCCGGGGCTGCCTCGCTGCCGAGCACCCGGGACCGTCGCGACGACAGATCACCCATCACGGCGCCGACGTAGTCGTCGGCGATCAGCACCTTGACGTCCTCGACCGGCTCCAGAAGGGACACGTCACCGTTTTCGGCAGCGTCCTTGAGCGCCAGGCCACCGGCGGTCTGGAACGCCATGTCGGAAGAGTCGACGCTGTGGGCCTTGCCGTCGAAGAGCGTGACCCGGATGTCCACGACCTGGTTGCCCGTTGCCACCCCGCGCTGCATCTGCGTGACGAGGCCCTTCTCGACGCTCGGGATGAACTGCCGCGGCACCGAACCGCCGACCACCTTGTCGACGAACTCGAAGCCGGATCCCGACGGCAGCGGCTCCACCTCGATCTCGCAGATGGCGTACTGCCCATGGCCGCCGGACTGCTTGACGTGCCGGCCGCGACCCTTGCCGCCGCGGGCGAACGTCTCGCGCAGCGGCACCTTCACGTCGATCCGGTCGACCTTGACGCCGTAACGGTCCGCGAGCCGGTCGATCAGGACGTTGGTGTGCGACTCGCCCATGGTCCACAGGACGAGCTGTCGCGTCTCGACGTTGTTCTCGACCCGGAGCGACGGATCCTCGGCGGCGAGCCGGTTCAGCGCCTGGGAGAGCTTGTCCTCGTCGGACTTGGTCTGCGCCTCGACCGCGATCGGCAGCAGCGGATCGGGCATCGACCACGGCTCCATCACCAGCGGCTTCGCCTTGTCGGAGATCGTGTCGCCGGTCTCGGCCTTGCTCAGCTTGGCGACGGCGCACAGGTCGCCCGCGATGCACTTGTCGAGGGTTCGCATCGCCTTGCCGAGCGGGCCGGACAGGCCGCCGACGCGCTCGTCCTCGTCATGGTCCGCGTGCCCGGTCTGGCCCTCGCGGAACGCCGACGAATGCCCCGACACGTGTACGGAGTCCTCCGGCCGCAGTGAGCCCGAGAAGACGCGTACGAGGGACACCCGACCGAGGTAGGGGTCGGTCATCGTCTTGACCACCTCGGCGAGCAGCGGCCCACCGGGGTCGCACTTGACGTCGCTCACCGACGCGCCGGCGACAGTGAAGATCGAGGGCATCGGGTGCTCGGCTGGACCGGGGAAGCCCCCAATGACGATCTCGTCCAGCTCGGCGATGCCGAGGCCGGTCGGAGCGGCCAACGGGATGACCGGGAAGAAGCTGGCCCGCGCGACGGCCGTCTCGAGGTCGTTGACCAAGGTGTCGAACGGGACCTCCTCACCGGACAGGTAGCGGTCCATGAGGTCCTCGTCCTCGGACTCCTCGATGACCGCCTCGATGAGCTCGCCGCGGGCGGACTCGATGAGCGCCTGCTCGTCCTCATCGGGGTCACGCTGCTTGCGCTCGCCGCTGGAGTGGTCGAAGACCAGCTGGCTCAGCAGCCCGGCGAGCGCGGTGCCGTCGGACACCGGCAGATAGAGCGGCATCGCCTTGGTGCCGAACGCCGACTGGACGGCCGCGAGGGTCGCGTCCCAATCGGCCCGGTCGTGGTCGAGCTTGGTGACGGCGACGGCGCGAGGCATTCCGACCATCTCGCACTCGTGCCAGAGCATCTGGGTGGCGCCGTCGAGCGGCTCGCTCGCCGAGACCACGAACAGAGCGCAGTCGGCGGCCCGCAGACCGGCGCGTAGCTCACCGACGTAGTCGGCGTAGCCAGGTGTGTCGATCAGATTGACCTTGACGTCGCCGGTGAGATAGGGCATTACCGACAAGCCGACCGAACGCTGCTGCTTGTGCTCGGCCTCGTCATGGTCGCTGACGGTTGTTCCGGCCTCCACCGAACCCGGTCTGGTGATCACCCCGTGTGCCAGCAAGACGTGCTCGGCGAGCGTCGTCTTGCCGCCACCCGACGGCCCGACCAGGACCACGTTTCGGATCTGGTCCGGGCGTTCCACGGTGGGGGCGGGCCCGTCCGCACCAGCCGGGCCCGATGATCTGTCGGCCATGACGATCCTCCGTCCTCAGCGACCCAGCTGGGCGGCTGTTCGGCGGTGACTGTGGTCCAGCCAACACAACACCCGTCACGCCGCCGACACAACCCCTTGCACCAGCGTGACGACGTACGGCGGGTCCGGCGTCGGCCGCATCGGGACGGCGATACCATCGAGCCGCTTTAGCCACGGTGTTGTCAGGCATCACTCGGGCCAGGGCCTGAGCTGTGCCTGACAACCCACAGCACGCTGTCGCGTACGACCACGGGAGACCGCCTCGCCATGCTGGAACGGTTCCGCCAGTTCTGGACCTGGCTGCTGTCTCCGATCGCGCACGGTCTGCTGCGACTGAAGGTCAGCCCCGACGCCGTCACGCTCGTCGGCACCCTCGGCGTCTGCGCCGGCGCACTGATCTTCTTCCCCCAGGGCAAGCTGCTGATCGGGGTCCTCGTCATCACCGTGTTCGTCTTCTCCGACCTGATCGACGGCTACATGGCCCGCGAGCTCGGCCGGCCCACCCGGTGGGGAGCGTTCTGGGACTCCACCCTCGACCGGCTCGGCGACGCCGCGATCTTCGGCGGCCTCGTCTTCTTCTACGCCGACCACGAAGACGACATGCTGATGGCCGCGGTCGCGCTCTACTGCCTCGTGATGGGTTCGGTGACCTCGTACACGAGAGCCCGCGCCGAAAGCCTCGGCATGACGGCGAAGGGCGGCATCGCCGAACGCGCCGACCGGCTGGTCGCGATCCTCGTCATGACCGGGTTCGCGGGCATCTTCGATCTGCCGATCCTGGTCACGATCACCCTGTGGGTACTAGCCGCCGCGAGCACCGTCACGGTCGTCCAGCGGATGCTCATCGTCCGGGCGCAGGCGGTGCGACCGGACTCGTCGGCGTCCAACTCCGGCACCTCCTAACCCCATGCCGCCGTCGATGCGTCACGCTCTCGCGGCGTGGGCCTATCGTCTGGGCTGGTCGTTGGTCTGCCACGTGCCCGCGCGGCTGGTGGACCCGACCGCACGGCGGATCGCCGACCGCGTGTGGGAGCGACGCGGTCCCGGCGTACGGCAGCTCGAGGCCAATCTCTCGCGGGTCGAGCCGCTGTCGGACGCGGCGCTGCGCGACCTGAGCCGGCGTGCCATGCGTTCGTACCTGCGCTACTGGACCGAGGTGTTCCGGCTCCCTCGGTGGTCGGCGGCCGAGATCCGCGACGCTGTCATTCCGCACCACACCGATCGGGTCAAGGACACGTTGCGCTCCGGGCGGGGCGTGGTCTCGCCGCTGCCGCACATGGGCAACTGGGACCTGGCAGGGGCGTGGGCCGCCGGTGACGGCATGCCGCTGACCACGGTGGCCGAGCGGTTGCGGCCCGACAGTCTTTACGACGACTTCGTCCGCTATCGGGCCGGCCTCGGTATCGAGGTCCTACCGCTGACCGGCGGCCAGCCCGCGATGCCGACGCTGGAGCAGCGGTTGCGAGACGGTCGCTTCGTCTGCCTGCTGGCCGATCGCGACCTGTCCCGCCATGCGCTGTCGGCTCCGCTGCTCGGCGAGGCGGCTCGACTGCCGGTCGGGCCGGCCCTGCTCGCCCAGCGGACCGGCGCCCTGCTGCTTCCCGTGACGACCGCGTACGAAGGACGCCGGATGCATCTGCGCGTACACGAACCGATCGACGTCGGCTCCGACGACGGCGCCGTCGAGAAGGCGACCGTCGCGGTGGCCGAACTGTTCACGGCCGCGATCCGCAAGGACCCGGCCGACTGGCACATGCTGCAGGCGGTGTTCGAGTCGGACCTGGAGCCGCAGTGACGAGGCTGCTCCGATGAGGGTGGGGCTGGTCTGTCCGTACTCCCTCGACGTCCCGGGCGGAGTCCAGAACCACGTCCACGACCTCGCCATCAGCCTGCAACGGCGCGGCCACGCCGTCTCGGTTCTCGCTCCGGCCGGACAGCAGGACGGGCTGCCGGACTACGTCGTGCCGGCCGGCCGGGCGTTCCCGGTGCCCTACAACGGCTCGGTCGCCCGGCTCACCTTCGGACCCCTGTCTGTGACGCGGGCCCGACGCTGGCTGCGGGCCGGTGACTTCGATGTGGTCCATGTCCACGAGCCGACCACGCCGAGCCTGTCGATGCTGGCGCTGTCCGCGAGCGAGGTGCCGGTCGTGGCGACCTTCCACACCGCGACCGAACGCTCCCGAGCACTCGCGGCGGCCGCCGGGTTCCTCGGTCCCACCCTCGACAAGATCGCGGTCCGGATCGCCGTGTCGGAGCTGGCCCGGCGCACCCTGGTCGAGCACCTGGGCGGTACGGCGGTCGTCGTCCCGAACGGGCTGTTCGTCGAGCGGTTCGCCGGTCGGGTCGCCGATCCGGCGTACAGCTCGCGCGGTGGGACACTGGCGTTCCTGGGCCGCTTCGACGAGCCACGCAAGGGCCTGCCGGTGCTGCTCGAGGCGTTCGAGCGGGTCGTCGAGAAGCGTCCCGAGGCCCGGCTGCTGGTCGCCGGACGCGGGACCGCCTCGGACGCGCGGCGCCGGCTGTCGCGGACCACTCGGGACAGCGTCGAGTTCCTTGGAGCGGTGTCCGACGAGACCCGGGCCGAGTTGCTGGCGAGCGCGGACGTCTTCGTGGCGCCCAACCTCGGCGGCGAGAGCTTCGGCATCGTGCTGATCGAGGCGATGGCCGCAGGCACCGCCGTGGTGGCTAGCGACATCCCGGCGTTCCGGGCGGTACTCGACGACGGCCGCTTCGGCTGGCATTTTCGTACCGGCGACGCGGACGATCTCGCCGGAGTCGTCCTCGGCGTACTCGACGACCCGGACGCGGCCGACCGGGTCGCCGCCGGAGCTCGCGAGGTCTGGCGCTACGACTGGAGCACCGTCTCGGACCGGATCCAGCAGGTGTACGCGTCGGTGAGCACGGGTGCGGCGAGACGTACGATGGAGTCGTACTCCATCACCCCCATCACCGAGGTAAGTCGTGACCCAGCCTGACTCCACCAGCGCGCCGGAGGCCGCCGGTTCGACCCCGCACACCGGCACTGCCCGGGTCAAGCGCGGCATGGCCGAGATGCTCAAGGGCGGCGTCATCATGGACGTCGTCACCCCCGACCAGGCGAAGATCGCCGAGGACGCCGGCGCCGTTGCGGTGATGGCTCTCGAGCGGGTGCCCGCCGACATCCGTGCCCAGGGCGGGGTGTCGCGGATGAGCGACCCGGACATGATCGATGGCATCATCGAGGCGGTCTCGATCCCGGTGATGGCGAAGGCCAGGATCGGCCATTTCGCCGAGGCGCAGGTGCTGCAGGCGCTCGGTGTCGACTACGTCGACGAGTCCGAGGTGCTGACGCCGGCCGACGAGGCCCACCACATCGACAAGTGGGCGTTCACGGTGCCGTTCGTGTGCGGCGCGACCAACCTCGGCGAGGCGTTGCGCCGGCTGTCCGAGGGCGCGGCGATGATCAGGTCCAAGGGCGAGGCCGGCACCGGCAACGTCGTCGAGGCGACCCGCCACATGCGGCAGATCCGCGCCGACATCCGCCGCCTCGGCACGCTCGACGAGACCGAGCTGTTCGGCGCCGCCAAGGAGCTGCGGGCGCCGGTGGAGCTCGTCAAGGAGGTCGCCGCAGCCGGCAAGCTTCCGGTCGTTCTCTTCACCGCCGGGGGCATCGCGACTCCTGCCGACGCCGCGATGATGATGCAGCTCGGCGCCGAAGGCGTGTTCGTCGGATCGGGCATCTTCAAGTCGGGTGACCCGGCCAAGCGCGCCGAGGCGATCGTCAAGGCGACGACGTTCCACGACGACCCGGCCATGGTGGCGAAGGTCTCCCGTGGCCTCGGCGAGCCGATGGTGGGTATCAACCTCGACGACCTGGCCGAGGGCGAGCGTTACGCCGGGCGCGGCTGGTGAGGCTGCGACTCCGCGCCAATCGCCCGATCGACCCGGTCGAGCGGCTGCACGACTACGCCCGCGTCCAGCGTCGGGCCGGCTTTCTCGACGATGCGGCGTTGCTGGCCGACGTGACTGAGATCGCGGCCGAGGACGTCGACGCGGAGGCCGCCCAGCGACTGGCGCGCGAGGCGGTGGCCGCCGCCGCCGCCGCGTCCGAGCCGGCTGGCCGGCCGTGACCGACTACGACCGGCTGCAAGGGGCGTTCGACGAGCTGGCCGATCGCGGCGTCGTCGTTCTGCAGGCCGTCGAGGATCACTGGACGGCCGAGCGGCTGCTGGCCGAGCGCCGCGACCTCGGCGAACCGCTCCGGGGTGCCGCCTGGTTCACCGCCCCCGATGTCTGGCACGCGGTCGACCACGGCATGCTCGAGCTCAACGTCTGGCATGGCAGCAGCGCCAATGTCGCGCCGGGCGACGAGCTGCTCGACGACGTCATCGGGGTGCTCGCGGCCCACGACCTGGCGGGGCATTTCGACGAGGGTCGCATCGAGATCTCGGCGTACTGGCAGCGGCGGCGCTGACGCCGTTCGCCGGGTCGGCGGTCCGAACGCCAGCGGACGACCC
>JALDXR010000197.1:0-6713 GCA_032154865.1 Nocardioidaceae bacterium | reverse complement strand
GTCAACGTGTCGGTCGGCTCGATCGACTCGCGGCTGTGGCGCCAGGTCGAGTCCGGCACGCCGAGCCCCCGGGCCCGGCTGGACGCCTGCCGCCGGTTGACCGACGCCGGCATCGGATGCGGTGTCCTGATGGCGCCGATCCTGCCCCACCTCACGGATTCGCCGGAGCAGCTCGACCGGACCGTGCGTGAGATCGCCGAGGCCGGCGCGCGAAGCGTCACCCCGCTGGTGCTCCACCTGCGATCGGGGGCGCGCGAGTGGTTCCTGGAGTGGCTGTCGCGAGAGCATCCGGAGCTGGTCGCTCCCTACGCACGGCTCTACGGCCGCGGGGCGTACGCGCCGAAGTCCTACCAGCACGACATCGTGGCCCAGGTACGGGAGGCGGCGATTCGCTATGGCATCGGCACCCGACCCGCGGCGAGCACTCGCCGGCCCGATCCGCCGGTGTTGTCGGATTCGGCCGCCGAGTCGCAGCCCGAGCAGCTGCGACTGCTGTAGGGCGTGTCTCCCTAGGCGCGATCGGCCGACGGGAATGATCGCCGTTAGCACTCGGTTGTAGAGAGTGCTAATGAGAAGACGACGGGTCCGGGCTCGCTCGGATCCAGCTGAGGTAGGTGACATCCATGCTGTTGAGGACGTGGGACCCCTACGGTGCACTCGCCCGGCTCGACCACGAGCTCGACCGGGCCTTCCGGCGTTCCTGGGGCTCGTTCGCGCAGCCGCAGTCCGGACTCGTGCCGCCGGTCGAGGTCAACAAGGACGGCGACGACGTCGTTCTGACCCTTGAGCTGCCCGGTGTCGACGTCGCGAAGGACGTCGATGTCGAGGTCGACGGCCGCCGGCTCATCGTGAAGGGCGAGCGGCGCGACGACCGCGAGGACGACTCGGGCTCGGTGCTCGTGCGGGAGCTGCGCTACGGCGCGTTCCGCCGGGCGTTCTGGCTGCCCGAGGGCGTCACGGCCGACGACGTCGAGGCGACCTACGACAAGGGTCTGCTGACCGTTCGGGTCAAGGGCGCCAACGCCGTCGGCGACGGACCGCGCAAGGTCGCGATCCAGTCGACCGAGCCGGCCGCGCTCGAGACGACCGACACCGACTGATCAGCTCCGACTGATCCATACGACCACTGGCCTCGCTCCACGGGAGCGGGGCCGGTGTCATGTTCGCACCCGAGTCGTGGTGCGCCGCGATCTCAGCGGGTAGAACGGCCCTGGCGGGTTCCGCCCGGCCTCTCGATGCTGACAGCCATGAAGGCTATGACCCAGGACGAGTACGGCTCGGCCGGCGTTCTTCGACTCGACGACGTCCCCATCCCCACCCCGGCTCCCGACGAGGTGCTGATCCGGGTTGCCGCCGCCGGTGTCGGTCCCGAGGTGTGGCACGCGATGACCGGCCGGCCGTACCTCGTCCGCGTCATGGGCTACGGCCTCCGGCGGCCGAAGGCTAGGGTCCCGGGCCGCGATGTCGCCGGGACCATCGAGTCGGTCGGTGAGGACGTGTCAGACCTGGCGCCCGGTGACGAGGTCTACGGCAGCTGCGACGGCGGCAGCGGCAGCCTCGCGGAGTACGCCACGACACCAGCGAACTGCGTGGCGCCCAAGCCGGCGAACCTCGGATTCGAGGCGGCCGCCGCCATCCCCGTGTCCGGCTGCACCGCGCTGCATGCGGTACGAGATGTCGGCGAGGTCAAGTCCGGTCAGTCCGTCCTGGTGATCGGCGCCTCCGGCGGCGTCGGCACGTTCGCGGTCCAGATCGCCGCGGCCATGGGCGCGGAGGTCACCGGCGTCTGCAGTGCGGCCAAGGCCGATCTGGTCCGCTCGCTCGGCGTCGAGCGCGTGATCGACTACGCCCGCGAGGACTTCGCCGACGGCGCCGACCGCTACGACGTGATCGTGGATACCGCAGGACGGCGTCCGTTGTCGCGGCTGCGCAAGGCCCTGACGCCGGACGGCACGTTGGTCGTCGTCGGCGGTGAAGGCGGTGATCGATGGACCGGCGGCTTCATCCATCGTCAGGTCTTCGCATCCGCGGCGTCGCTGTTCGTCGGACAGCGGCTCCGCAGCGTGATGTCGAAGGAGAGCCGCCAGGACCTGCTGGATCTGAAAGGCTTCGTCGAGGCCGGTCAGGTGCGGCCGATCGTGGACCGGACCTACGCTCTCGAGGACGCCGCGAAGGCCCTGCGTGACGAGGACGAGGGACACGGTCGAGGCAAGAAGGTCGTGGTCGTGAGTCCGTCCGGAGAGCCCTCGTAACCCCACCTGGGAGCGGCATGGATCGGTCGGACCGGCACCGGCGACAGGTACGCCGGTTCTACGACGAGATCTGGAATCGGGCCGACCTGACCGCGATCCCCGATCTGCTCGCGGCCGACGTGACGTTTCGCGGGTCGCTCGGACCGGTGCTGACCGGACCCGCCGAGTTCGCCGACTACGTACGCGAGGTCACCGCCGCACTCGGCGACTATCGCTGCGAGATCGTGACTCTGGTGGCCGAGGGCGACCGCGTCGCGGCGCGCATGACCTTCTCCGGCGTCCATCGCGGCCCGCTGCTCGGGATGCCGGCGACCGGACGCCGGGTGTCCTGGGCGGGGGGCCGCCTTCTTCACGTTCTCCGACGACCGGATCGCCGACCTGTGGGTCCTCGGCGACCTCGACTCGCTCCGCCGGCAGCTCGCCGAGGATCCCGGATGAGCCGGTCCGAAGCCACTCAACCGGGTGGGCGAGCAACGATGCGGAAGCCGGACTCGCTCCGTGGCGGCTCCTCGGTGACATCGACGCGCGCCACCGAGGCGTGCGGCGGTCCCGACTCACACCAGGCGCACAGTGCGTCGACGCCCTCGGGCGCGCCCTCGAAGACGGCCTCGACGGCGCCGTCGGCCCGGTTGCACACCCAGCCCGTGACACCGTGCCGAGTCGCCTGCTGTCGACAGGTGTCGCGGAAGAACACTCCCTGCACCTGGCCCCACACGAGAACGCGACGTCGAATCACGACCACAGGCTAGGCGGTGCTCCGCCCCCTACGATGGAGTCGTGGACACGGTGGCAGAGGAGCTGGTGATCGACGGGGGCATTCTCGTCGGTCACGACGGCTCCGCCCATGCGGCGGCCGCGTTGCGCGCCGGGGTCGAGCTTGCCCGGCGGTTCGACAAGCCGCTGCACGTGGTGCGGACCTGGGTGATGTCGAGTGCGCCGCGGCCGGAGAGCTGGGAGCCGGGCTACGTACCGCCGCTGTGTGACTACGAGGAAGCCGTCCGCAAGGCACTCACCCGCGATGCCGAGGCGGCCGGACTGACGCCGGGCGAGGACGTCGTCGTGCACGTCGTCCATGGCGCTCCGGCGCGCCGGCTCGTCGAGGCCTCCGGCCAGGCGGACCTGCTGGTCGTCTCGCGTCGCGGCCGCGGTGGCTTCGCCGGACTGGGCCTCGGATCGGTGACCGAGCAGTGCATCCGGCACGCCAGTTGCCCGGTCGTTGTCGTACCCGCCCGCGGCGCCAAGGACGAGCTCGCCGAGCCCGATCGCGGCGTCGCGGAGCCGAAGCACTGAGCGTGACCTCCCTCCCGTGACCCCCCGCCCTGAGTCCCAGCAGCGGCACGTCCAGCGGTCCCGCCGCGAGATCAGTTTCCCGGCCGAGCTGCCGATCAGCGCTCGTCGCGACGAGATCGCCGCCGCGATCCGCGACCACCAGGTCATCGTGCTCACCGGAGAGACCGGCTCCGGCAAGACGACTCAGCTGCCGAAGATCTGCCTCGATCTCGGGTACGGCGAGCGCGGCCGGATCGGCCACACCCAGCCCCGCCGGCTGGCCGCCCGTACCGTCGCCGAACGCATCGCGGAGGAGCTCGGCGAGTCGATCGGCGAGACCGTAGGGTTCCAGGTGCGGTTCACCGAGCGGGTGGGCGAGTCCACCCGGATCAAGGTGATGACCGACGGGATCCTGCTCAACGAGATCCAGCGCGACCGGATGCTCCGGGCGTACGAGGTGATCATCGTCGACGAGGCTCACGAGCGTGGGCTCAACATCGCCTTCATCCTCGGCTACCTCAAGCGGCTGCTCCCCCGGCGGCCCGACCTCAAGCTGATCATCACGTCGGCCACGATCGACCCGGAGCGGTTCGCGCGGCACTTCGGGGGGTTCGGGGGGTCGTCCCCCGGCGGTGAACACAGCGGTGACGCGCCGATCGTGGAGGTGTCCGGCCGGACGTACCCCGTCGAGCTGCGCTATCGACCGCTGGTCGATCCGGAGCGCCCCGACAAGGAGCGGGACCAGGTCCAGGGCATCGTCGAGGCTGTCCAGGAACTGACGGCCGAAGGCACCGGCGACATCTTGGTGTTCTGCTCCGGAGAGCGCGAGATCCGCGACGCCGCCGACGCGCTCGAGTCGCGTAGCCTTCGCGACACCGAGGTGCTGCCGCTGTACGCCCGGCTGTCGGCGGCCGACCAGCATCGCGTGTTCGAACGACATCGCGGCCGCCGGATCGTGCTCGCCACCAACATCGCCGAGACCTCCCTGACCGTGCCGGGCATCCGCTACGTCATCGACCCCGGGACGGCCCGCATCTCCCGCTACAGCCAGCGGCTCAAGGTGCAGCGCCTTCCGATCGAGCCGGTCTCCCAGGCGTCGGCCGACCAGCGGGCCGGCCGCTGCGGCCGCACCTCCGACGGCATCTGCATCCGCCTCTACAGCGAGGAGGACTACGACAGCCGACCGGCGTTCACCGAGCCGGAGATCCTGCGGACCAACCTCGCCTCGGTGCTGTTGGCCATGATCGACCTGGGACTCGGCGACCTGGCCGAGTTCCCGTTCCTCGACCCACCCGACCGGCGCAACGTCCGCGCCGGACTCGATCTGCTCGTCGAGCTCGGCGCGGTGGCCGCCGATCGGAAGCCGGACCGCCCACGTCGGCTGAGCAAGATCGGCAAGCGGCTGGCGCGACTGCCGCTCGACCCGCGACTTGGCCGGATGGTGCTCGAGGCCGACCGCAACGGCGCCCTGCGGGAGGTGCTGATCATCGTCGCGGCGCTGTCCATCCAGGACCCACGGGAGCGGCCGGTCGACCGGGAGCAGGCCGCCGATGCGCAGCACGCCCGGTTCGCCGATCCGGAGTCGGACTTCGCGGCGTACCTGAATCTGTGGGGCTACCTCCGGCAGCGGCGACGTGAGCTGTCCGGCAACCAGTTCCGCCGGATGTGCCGGGACGAGTTCCTGCACTATCTGCGGGTGCGCGAGTGGCAGGACGTCCACGGGCAGCTGGTCCAGATCAGCCGCGATCTGGGCCTTCGACGTGACTCCACCGCGGCGCCGGGCGACGAGATCACCAAGTCGATGCTTGCGGGTCTGCTGTCCCACGTGGGCCTGCGCGACCCGGACACCCGCGACTATCTCGGTGCCCGTGGCGCCCGATTCGCGATCTTCCCCGGCTCCGGACTGTTCCGGAAGCCGCCGTCGTGGGTGGTCGCCGCCGAGCTGGTCGAGACGTCGCGGCTGTGGGCCCGCGAGAACGCTCGAGTCGATCCGGCCTGGGTCGAGGCGCTCGCCGGTCATCTGATCAAGCGGACCTACAGCGAGCCGCACTGGGAGCGCAAACGCGGCTCGGTCGTGGCCTACGAGAAGGTCACGCTCTACGGCGTCCCACTGGCCGAGCGCCGACCGGTGACGTACAGCAAGATCGACCCGGAGCTGTGCCGCGAGCTGTTCATCCGGCACGCGCTGGTCGAGGGCGACTGGCAGACCCGGCATCGGTTCTTCCACGCCAACCGGGAGCTGCTCGAGGAGGTCGAAGGACTCGAGGACCGGGTACGACGCCGCGACCTCCGGGTGGATGACGAGACCCTGTACGAGTTCTACGACGAACTGATCGGCGAGGAGGCCGTGTCCGCCGCCCACTTCGACACCTGGTGGAAGCGGGTACGTCGCGAGGATCCCTCCCGGCTCGACTTCGAACGGGCGCTGGTGACGCGGGCGGAGGCCGAGCCGGTCGACATCGAGACGGCCTTCCCCGACGAATGGCGACATGACGACATGGCGATGCCGCTGTCGTACGTGTTCGACCCCGGATCGACCCACGATGGCGTCACGGTCGACGTACCGCTGGCGCAGCTCAACCAGCTCGACGCCGACGAGTTCTGGTGGCAGGTGCCGGGACGCCGAGAGGAGCTCGTCACCGCGCTGATCCGGTCGCTGCCCAAGCAGTGGCGGCGGCAACTCGTACCCGCGCCGGACCACGCGAAGGCGGTCGTCGAGCATCTCGAACCCGACGCCGGGCCATTGCCCGCTGCCGTCGCGACGCAGCTGCGGCGACTCACCGGCGTTGACGTGCCGCCGGACGCATTCGACGTCGACAAGCTGCCCGACCATCTGCGGATCGGCTTCCGGGTGCTCGACGGCGACGAGGTGCTCGCCGAGGGCAAGGACCTGGACCGACTACGGGAGCAGCTGCGGCCCCGACTCCGGTCCGCCCTGTCGGACGCGGCCGCCCGGGTCGAGCACGCGGGCATGCGGTCCTGGGAGATCGACTCGCTGCCGCGCGAGGTGACCGCTCGGCAGGGCCGGCAGTCGGTGCGCGGTTATCCGGCGCTCATCGACGAGGGCGATCGCGTCGCCGTACGGGTCCTCGAGGATCCCCACGAGCAGCGGCAGGCGATGCGGATCGGCACCCGGCGGCTGCTGTCGCTGTCGATCGGGTCCTCCGCCGCGGCGGTGGCGCGCCGCCTCGG
>JALDXR010000196.1:0-6730 GCA_032154865.1 Nocardioidaceae bacterium | reverse complement strand
CGTTGCTCATCGAGGTTGCAACGGTCCCAGATGTTGAGCTGCTGCTCCTGCCAGGTGAGCTGGAAGAGCCGGCCGTCGTACAGGGCTAGGCCCTCCCCGAAGACGTGCTCGGCCAGTGGGGTGCTGTCCAACACCTCGCCGGTGCTCGGCTCGACCAGCCGGATGTCCGACTCGCCGTAGAGTCCGGTGCTCTCGTACAGCAGACCGTCGGCGTGTAGCAAGCCTTGGGTGAAGGCGGCCTCGTCGTGCGGCATCCGGTCGACCACCTCGACGGTGTACGGGCGCGGGGTGGGGACGGACGGGTCGCCCCGGTCAGGTAGGACCGCCGGCCCGGCGCCGGCGACAGCCGGTGGGTCGGGCTCCGGGCACCTGGGGACAACGCTGCTTTGGGTCGAGGACGCGCAGCCGATCAGGACGGGCAGCGCGAGCACCGCCGCGAGGCGCAGGGCACGGGTCACCGGTCACGTCTACCACACCGGCGCCCGTCTTGTGCCACGCTGCGACGATCCCGGAGTCGGATCACAGTCGGTGACGCTCAACTCGACGAGCTTCGACAGGCCGGGGGACACCTGGGACTTCAGGCGGCCGAGTACGGCGTCGACCTCCGTCGAGCGACCGTCGGGTGGAATGCGCGCCGGGTTGAGTGCGACGTTGTTGGCCCAGGCCGTGATGTCCGGCTCGGAGCCGAAGGCCATCGCGGCCCGGGTGCCCAGGACGTTCATGTTCGCCCAGTCGGCCAGCGTGTTGGGCAGCGGCGACGGCGGGCACAGCGTGTTCTTCTCGTCGTCGTCTTGGCGAGTGGCCTCGACGTAGCCGGCCAGTGCCGCGCCGAAGCATGGGAACCCGGCTCGGATCGGCTGGAGCGTGATCGCCGACGGTGCCCAGATCGGTGTCAGCGGCGGATACTTCAAGCCCGACGCCGCGCAGTGCACGACGATCGCGTCTTTGGCAATGGCGATCGACCCGTCCGCGAACGCCATGCGTCCCGGCGCCACCTGCTTGACGTGCCCCAGTCGTACGACGTTCTCGATGGTGCGGAGCTGCTCGAGCTCCCAGACGGCCAGAGTGGGTGTCTTAGCCATCGTCGGAGTCACCGACCGGTCGATGCGCAGCATGACGCCGGCGTCTTCCATCCGCAGGAACAGATCCTCGAGCGATGACGCCGCTGCTGCCGCCTGCATGATGTCGGCGGCCGCCCCGATGAACACCGCTGGATCTGGCTGGATCACCGCCCGGTTGAACATCCAGGGGTCGCGGGGTCTGATCCAGCAGATGGCCTCAGGGTCGACGCCACTGGCCAGCAGCCAGATACAGGCGTCGGTCGCGGTCTTGCCCGAACCCACGATCACGTACTGGCTCGGAGCTTCGGTCAGCCGAACGAGGTCGTTGACCGGTATCACGTGCGCGCCATCGGCGACATCGAACGGCGGTGGCGTGTCCGCTGGGATGTCGGGGGCGAGGTAGCGCGCGTCGACGATCCGGCACCGCGACGGCACGTCGAACCGCCGCCCGGACACGCGCGAGACGATCTGGCGGTCGCCGGCGTACTCCGAGTTGGCGAAGAACTCGACCCGGCCCGATGTCAGCATCCGGTCGGTCAGAACGTCGCTGTAGTAGGCACAGATCTGCGAGGCGTTGGCCCGCTCATGCAGGCCCGACTCAGGTCCGCGTTGCTGCACGCGACCGCCGCCGAGCAGTGTCGACGCGACACCATAGAACGCCGAAGCCTGGTGCAGGCGGACGAAGGGATAGGCGTCGAGCCAGTGTCCGCCGACGCTGTGGCGCCGGTCGACCATCGCCACGCGCACGTCGGCGTGGTCGATCAACGCATCCGTGAACGCCATGCCGGTGGCGCCGGCTCCGACCACCAGATAGTCAGGTCCCTCAGGTTCTGTCATGGATCGACCAAGACCATCATGTCTAGACGCTTAGCACCCATGTTCCTCGTGGCGCACGAGCCGAAGGTCCCGACATCGTCGACCGGCCAAGCCCCTTGCGAGGGCGGCTCAGCGGGTCGCGTCGGCGGCGGCGCCGATGCCGCCGGTCGGGTTTGCGTCCCCCTCCGGCGGGTACTTGCGGACCATTACGCATCCGATCCAAGGCGCTCGGAGCCTGGATCACAGCCGGGCTGGTCCTCCAAAGACGGCCGACGGGTGGCAGTGGCGATCCAGGGCGCAATTGGGTTATCAGCACATAGGGAGTGCTCGTGAACTGTTACGACTGCGCGGTGGAGGGCAGAGCGGAAGCTGCCATTGGCACCTGCGCTAACTGTTCGGCCGGTGTCTGCCGCCGGCACGTTCAAGTGGAAGACCAGGAAGTCGAGCAGGGATCGCTCGGTCCGCGCATTGAGGAAGCGACCCGCCGACTCCTCTGTACGTCATGTGATCAGGTGCTGGCCAGCCGGCAACCGGCACAGCGTCAGACGTCGAAGAGTCAGACGTCGAAGAAGCGGTCGCTGGCCGATATCGCCGACTCCGCCAAGGCGGCGCTGGGCAAGCAGGACGCTCCTGCCGCCCTGCGTACCCGCTCTGGTGCCGACAGCCAGAAGACGCGTCAAGAACTGTACGAGGAGGCGCAGCGCCGTGGCGTGAAGGGCCGCTCGAACATGAGCCGGGACGAACTGGCCCGCGCCCTCAGCCAGAGCTGACCTCTTCGACGGAATTCCGGACGCTCGGTTCGAGATTCTGGCCGGCGAGAGTCACCAGCGGTTCCAGGAGATACCGGAGGAGTGGAACAACCGGGTCGACGCGTTCTGGCGCGAGGTGGACGCAGTGGGGTCTAGTCAGCGGTGACTCGGACATCGTCGACGAGGAACGTCGTCTGGATCGACGCGTCCTCGTTGCCGATGAACTGCAGCTGGCGGGTCTGGCCGGCGAACGACCCGATGCCGAACGTCCGCCGCGTGTAGGAGTCCGTGGCGTTCAGGTTGGAGAACGTGCCGAGCGTGGCACTTCCCAGCCGCACTTGGAGGGTGTCGAACGCGGATCCGCCGGACGCCTCCTCGGTGTTGACGAGCAGATCGAACCGGAGCTTCGCGTTCGGGGAGTTCGGCACGGTGACGGACTGCCGCAGCGAGTCGTCGGTGTTCGAGCCGTACCCCTGCATCCAGGCGTACCTGGAGCCGCTGTGCGGGAACCAGAGGGTGCTGTTGGTGATGAGCGTCCCGGTGACCGTCCAACCGGTCGAGCCGGACTCGAAGCCCGGGTTCGTGACCGCGTTGGTGCCCTGACCCGGCGGCGTGCCCGAGCATGTCCAGTCCTGCCTGGCGACCCTGACCGCGTTCCACGCGCCGACCACGCCCTGGCACTGGGTGCTATTCGCACCGAAGAGGTCGCGCGCCGCCCGGATCGTGGCGTCCCGCGCGTCCTTGTAGTCGGTCGTCGATGTCATGTAGACGGTGACGGCGCGGTACCAGATCCGGGACGCCGGAACCTTGCCGATCCCGGTGATGGTCGACCCGTTGCAGGTCGGACTGTTGTGCGCCCGGCCTCCGATCCGCTTCGACCCCGACCCTTCGGCCAGCAGGTAGAACCAGTGATTGGCCGGACCCGACGAGAAGTGGACGTCGTCGGCGCCCATCGTCGGGGTCCAGCAGTTGTAGCCGTGGAGGCCGCCGGTGTGCAACGGCGCGTCCAGTCGTGGATTGTCCATCCGCCGCAGGAAGCGCGGGTTGACCTTGGTGACCTTCTCGCCGATGTAGTAGTCGCCCTTGTCGTTGCTGTTGTTGGCGAAGAACTCCACCATCGTGCCGTGGATGTCGCTGTTGGCCTCGTTGAGCCCGCCGGACTCGCCCTGGTAGATCAGATCGGCGGTCCGTGACATCACGCCGTGGCTCATCTCGTGCCCGGCCACGTCCAGTGACACCAGCGGACGGAAGGTCGGCCCACCGTCGCCGTAGGCCATGCAGAAGCACCCGTCGTCCCAGAACGCGTTCTCGTAGTTGCTGCCGTAGTGCACGAAGCTCGGGGCGCCGACTCCGTCGTCGCCGATGCCGTTCCGGTTGAACCGGGACAGGTAGTAGTCCCAGGTCTTGGCCGCGCCGTAGTGGGCGTCCACGGCCGCCGACTGCCGGTTGCCCGCCAGGCCGTTGCCCCACACGTTGTCGGTGTCGGTGAGGAGGGCGCCGGTGGGCGGGAAGTCGCCTGCGTTGTCGTTGTCCAGTGTCCGGTTGTTGCCACGCGTCTCGTCCCGGAGTCCGAATCCGCCGGCCTGCGGAACGGTCTGGATGGTGACCGTGCCGGAGTAGAGCGAGTTTCCGGTGCCGTCGGCATGCTCGACCAGGCTCCAGCCGCCAATCCGATCGCCGGTCGACGCGTTGACGTAGACGACCTCACGATGGCCCAGTCCACGCGAGGCGGTCGACTCCCAGGCGAGCCGGGCCCGGTCGCCGATCGCATAGACGACCAGCTCTGCGTCCTCGGCTGAGCTCGGCAGGTTCGTCGTGCGTCGTGCGACCGCGGCTGCGTCCGCCTTGGACACCGACGGCGTCAGGTCGCGCAGGGCACTCAGATCGGCCTCGCTCGCCCAATCGATGGAGCCGATCTTGCCGCCCGGCGCTCGGTGCACCACCAGGTCACCGCCGATCACCGGCTTCCCGTCGTACGTCCGGTCGTAGCGCGTGTGGACGGTGCCGTCCTCGTCGCGTACCGCGTACTTCTTCAGCAGATGCTCGGCCGGCGAGAGTCCCAGTCGCAACTCGATCGAGGCTCCCCCCGCCGCACGCTCTCGCGGTGCGCTCAGAGATGCCTGCCCCACGCCGGGCGTCAGGCCTACCAATGCCGACGCGAGCAACAGGCCCGAGAGCCCGACCACAACGCTCCAACGTCGACTCATGACAAATCGCCTCACTTGCCGGAGGAGGGATTGGATGCACCAAATAGGAGGTCGCGAGATGGGGCAGTGATACCCAAGCTGTCAGAGTCCGCGGCTCGACAGATGTTCGGCAGCACCCTGGCCGATTTCGTGCATATGCCCGGTGACGGCTGGGTTCGGCCTCCGTAGCGTCGCGTGGGCGACCGCCCGCCCAGGGACCAGTCCATGCGGCGCCGGGTCAGGCAACCGGCTCCAGAGGAGACCGATGCGATGAGCCGCTGCACTGCTGGCGATGTCGCGACGAGAGCCTCCCGTGTGCGAGAGCAGATCCGCTGGATCAGCCAGATCCCCGCCGACGCCGGCCGAGACCGTGACCGCGCATTCCCCAATCGAGGAGGATCACCTTGATAAGAGCAAAACGGACCTTCACGGGACTCGCTTCAACCCTCTTGGCGGTTGCTGGTTTGACCGCCGGCTCTCTGAGCGTCACAAGTCAGGCGGCACCGCCACCACCCGACGACGACGAGCCGTACCAGCTGTCTCAAGAGGTGCAACAGGCGTACGCAGCACTGAATCAGGATGCGACCGTCCAGCAGGGCAGGACGTTCATCGAAGGCGACCATGACCAGACGGTTCAGGACCAGATCACCATCACGGAGATTCCGGCTCCACCGTTCAACGAGGACGAACGGGCGCAGTACTACATGGGCCGCCTCGCAGACCTTGGCCTGGCTGACGTCCAGCAAGACGCAGAGGGCAACGTCTACGGAACGCTGCACGGAACCGGCAACGGTCCGACCCTGTTCGTCTCGGCACACCTGGACACGGTTTTCCCCGAGGGGACGGACGTGACGGTGCGGGAGCAGGACGGCTTGCTTTGCGCTCCGGGGATCGGCGATGACGGACGCGGACTCGCCGCCCTCCTCTCCATCGTCCGCGCATTCAACACATCCGGGGTGCAGCCCGAGGGAGACATCATCTTCGGGGGAACGGTCGGTGAGGAAGGCCTGGGTGACCTACGCGGGGTCAAGCACTTCTTCGGCGAACACAGTGAGGTGGACGGCTTCATCTCGATCGAAGCCGGGAATCCGGCGGGACTGACGTACCTGGCGACCGGTAGCCATCGCTACTTCATCAACTACTCCGGCCCCGGCGGTCACAGCTTCGGCGCCTTCGGCACACCTAGCGCGATCCACGCGATGGGCCGGGGGATTGCCAAGATCGCGGACGTGAAGGTTCCGGCAGAACCGAAGACCACCTTCACCGTCGGCGTGGTGTCCGGCGGAACCTCGGTCAACTCGATCGCAGCGGATGCCCAAATGCAGCTGGACATGCGTTCCAATGGTGAGGAGGAGCTCCTGAACCTGGAGGCCAAGATCATGGGTCTCGTACAGGATGCGGCGCGAGAGGAGAACAAGCGTTGGCGCAGTGAGGGCGCGATCTCGGTGCAGGCGGACTTGGTCGGAGATCGTCCCGCAGCCAGCCAGCCCGAGGACGCCCTGATCGTCCAGGCGGGATGGGCTTCGGCTCAGAGCATCGCGCTTCAGCCGCGGTTGGGAGACCCGAGCAGCACGGACTCGAACTACCCGATGAGCCTGGGCATTCCCTCGCTCACCCTGCGCGGGGGTGGCGACGCGATCGCGACGCATTCCCCGGACGAGTGCTTCGATCCCACCGGCGCCTACCAGGGCCCGCAGGCGTCGTTCATGACCATCCTCGGTCTGGTCGGCGTACAGGGCCTCACGCAACCGCTGCTCCCCAACCAGTTCAACTAGCCGATCCGCTAGACGACAAGGTCAACATCAACGGATAGGCATCGGATGGTGCGGGCCGGTAGGCAGGCGGCCTACCGGCCCGCATACCGAGCACCGATGGCAGTGAGCGAATGAGACTGCTAGTGGGAGTCGGCGAGCTCCGA
>JALDXR010000195.1:0-6778 GCA_032154865.1 Nocardioidaceae bacterium | reverse complement strand
CCCTCGAGGACCACGTGGAGCCGGTGTCCGCCCGGCAGCAGAGCGTCGACGAACGGCTGGCTCAGGTCGAGTCGCCGCCCACTCGTCTTGAGCATCCGCTCGACCAGCTCTCGCACCTCGTCGCCGGTCAGAATCGTCGGCGTCAGCTCGTGCCGACCCTGGCGAGCGACGAAGACCCGCGACGGGTCGTTGATCCACACCTCCTCGACCGACGGGTCGTCGAGATAGCGCTGCAGCGGCCCGAAGCCGGCCACCCGGGCGACCAGGTCGTCCACGAGGGCCGGGAGATCCTCCAATGGAGCCACGGCGCCGGTCAGACTGCGCTCGTCGTGCGCCTGCGCGACGCTCTCGGCGATCCGGCGTACGGCCGCGGCGTCGCGTTGTGGGTCCACACCGGAGTCGCGTACTCGCAGCCGAACCTGCTCGGCCAGCCGAGTGGCGAACCCGTCCGCCGGCGCATGCTCACGCCACGCCGGGTCAGCGCTCGTCATGCCCTGCCCACCCCAAATGGTCGGTCCCCGAGCGCCCCCGAGCGCCCATTCGGCTTCGGACGTTTGTCCGCTTTGCGCCCTGATCCTGCCACCGAACCGAGCAGGGGTCTACCCTGCGTTCGGGGCTGTGGACAACGGCCGAACCGGCGGTCGGCCGGTCGGTCAGCCGCCTACTGGGACTTCTCGGCGTGACCGCCGAACTCGCTGCGCATCGCCGACAGGACCTTGTCGGTGAACTCACCGAGGCCGCGCGACTCGAAGCGCTGCTGGAGGGCCGACGTGATGACCGAGGCCGGCACGCCCTCGTCCACCGAGGCGAGCACGGTCCAGCGGCCCTCGCCGGAGTCGGACACCCGGCCGGCGAAGTCCTCGAGGTTCGGCGAGCGGGCCAGGGCGTCGGCGATCAGGTCGACCAGCCACGACCCCACGACGGAGCCGCGGCGCCATACCTCGGCGACCTCGCCGACGTCGATCTCGTACTGGTAGGCCTCGGGTTCGCGTAGCGGGGTGGTCTCGGCGTCGATCTCCTGGGTTCGCTTGCCGATGTCGGCGTTCTTGATGATGCTGAGGCCCTCCGCGATGGCCGCCATCATCCCGTACTCCACGCCGTTGTGAACCATCTTCACGAAGTGCCCCGCGCCGTTCGGGCCACAACGCAAGTACCCGTCGGGGGCGGTGCCGTCCTGCTTCGTCCGCCCGGGGGTCGGCTCGGCGCTTCCCATCCCCGGCGCGATCGTCTTGAAGATCGGGTCCAGCCGGTCGACCACCGTCTCCTCGCCGCCGATCATCAGGCAGTAGCCGCGGTCGAGGCCCCAGACGCCGCCGCTCGTGCCGCAGTCGACGTAGTGGATCTGGTCGGCGGCCAGCCGCTTGGCCCGTGTGATGTCGTCGCGGTAGTAGGAGTTGCCGCCGTCGATCACGACGTCGTCGGGCTCGAGCAGCGGGACCAGCTCGTCGAGGGTGTTGTCGACGATCGCGGCCGGCAGCATCAGCCATACGGCGCGGGGCTTCTCCAGCTTGGAGACGAACTCCTCGAGCGAGCTCGAACCCGTCGCGCCTTCGCTCTCCAGCTGCTTCACGGCGTCGGCATTCACGTCGTACGCGACACAGCGATGGCCGTCCCGCATCAGGCGGCGTACCAGATTGGCGCCCATCCGCCCCAGCCCGACCATGCCGAGCTGCATTGGCCTGTCCGTTGCCATGTCACTCTCCTCTTGTCGGAGCCAGGACGCCGGCGCCGACGATGCCGGCCTCGTTGCGCAGTTGAGCGGGTACGACCTGGGTCCGCAGCTCGATCCGGGGAAGGTACTTGTCGGCCTTCTTGCTGACTCCGCCACCGATGATGATCAGCTGCGGCCAGAGGAGCTTCTCCACCAGCTCGAAATACCGCTGCAATCGGTGCGCGTACTTCTTCCAGGACAGCTCCTCGTTCTCGCGGACCGACTCGGCGGCCCAGTCCTCGGCGTCGCCGTGGTGGAGCGGAAGGTGCCCGAGCTCGGTATTGGGTACGAGGACGCCGTCGACGAAGAGCGCGCTGCCGATGCCGGTGCCCAGCGTGACCATGACCACGACTCCGGAGGCGTCCCGGCCGGCGCCGTAACGCACCTCCGCGAGGCCCGCCGCGTCGGCATCGTTCACCACGGTCACCTGGCGACCGGTGGTCCGCGCGAAGAGCTCGACGGCGTTCACGCCGATCCACGCGTGGTCGATGTTCGAGGCGGTCTCCACGACTCCGCCCCGGATCACCGCCGGCATCGTGATACCGGCCGGCCCGTCGACGCCGATCTTGTCGACGACCTCCGCGACGACGCCGGCGACCGCGTCCGGAGTCGCCGGGGACGGCGTGAGCAGGCGGATCCGTTCGGTGGCGAGATCACCTTGCGCGACGTCGACCGCCGCGCCCTTGATGCCGGTGCCGCCGATATCGACGCCGATGACCGACGCAGAGTCCGTGGCGCTCGTCATGGGCCGCCTCCCTGGGTGACCTCGATGCCGTGTCCGATCGCCATGCTAGGTAGCCGCCCGCGACGGAGCATGAGCCGAAGGTCCCTCCTGAGCAGGTCGGTACGCCGGGTAGCGGCGGGTACGGCTGTCGACTAGACCTTGTCTAGGCTGGTCATCGGGTCAGCCGGCGCCGCTGACGCCGATCAGGACACCGACGGCATAGGTGGCGCCGGCGGCGAGCGCGCCGAAGCAGAGCTGGCGCACGGCGCCGCGCCACCACGGCTGCACCGTGAACGTCGCCGCGATCGCCCCGGCCAGCAGCAGACCGAGCCCGCCGACGACCAGCCCCGCGGTGAGCGAGGTGAATCCGAGCAGGTACGGCAGCAGCGGGATCACGGCGCCGAGGGCGAACATCAGGAACGACGAGATCGCGGCGACCCGCGGCGACGGCCGCTCGGTCGGGTCGAGGCCGAGCTCCTGCGTCAGGTGCACGAGCGTCGCACGCTCCACGTCGGAGTGGACGTCGTGAGCCGCCGCGACCGCGGTCTTTTCGGTCATTCCCATCTTCATGAACATCTCGGAGAGTTCGCGTTCTTCGACGCGTGGATTATGCCGAATCTCGCGCTCTTCGACGGCCCACTCACGATCGACCTGCTCATTCTGCGTCTGCACCGACGTGTATTCCCCGAGCGCCATGGAGAAGGCACCGGCGACCAGTCCGGCCATGCCGGTCAGCACGATCACTCGCGGCGATGCACCGGCCGCTCCTACCCCGGCGACCAGCGAGATGTTCGTGACGAGACCGTCCATCGCGCCGAACACAGCCGCGCGGAGCCAGCCCCCGGACACGTCGGCGTGGGTATGACCGATCTCGTCGATTCCGCCGGGTCGTACGACTGCCTCCGCCATAATGGGAAGGCTATTCGGTCGCCGGAAAATGCACTAGCAAGGCAAGGCAAACCTGGTGCCGGAATGCAATAGTGACTTTGATTAGTCTTGCCGCCGGATCTCTGGCGTCGCCAGGCACTCCGCTATCGCTTTAACCGCCTCAATGCGAAAGTTTCACAGCATCTGGTACAAGTATTTACATCGATGGCGAAAGTGACTACTGTCACAGCGAGTCCCCGCCGTCATACCCGCTGACGACGGCTCGGTGATCCTGGAGCGTGGCTGCCCACCCGCCGCACGGCCACGAACACTCCGGAGGAGTGATACGTCAGAAGGCTCCCTGTTCTCGGTGCTGGGAGAACGCAAGGACCGAGGTTCAAGACCAGGAGGAGCCCATGACCGTACCGATCCTGCGTCGCCACCGACGACGACTCGCTCTGGGGGTGGTGGGGACGGCTCTGCTCGCTCTGACGGCAGCCACCACCGTCGGACCAGTGCCGGCAGCCGCTCAGGAGGAGTTGCCGCCGCAGGAACCCGGCGTGACCCTCCGGACGTACGACATGAGCGTTCCGCTCAGCGAGCTGTGCACTCTGAAGCCGGCCCAGACGCCCAACGTCGACAAGCTCATGCCGACCATCAACTGGACCACCGAGTCGGAGTTCGGACTGGCCGAGCGGTTCATCACGCACGTGACCGCAAACCTCCACGTGCCGGCGGGCGGGACGTACACGTTCCGGCTGATCAGCGACGACGGCTCACGGCTCTCGATCGACGATCAGGTCGTCGTCGACAACGACGGGCTGCACGCCGAGCTCGGCAAGGACGGCAGTGTGGACCTGACGGCGGGCACCCACCCGCTGTTCGTCGAGTTCTTCGAGAACGGCGGCGGCCAGATCCTGCGCCTCCAATGGAAGACGCCCGGATCCGAGACGTTCACCCTGGTGCCCAACTCGGTCCTCAGCACCGAGGCGGACGTCGTACGCGTGACCGCGCCAGGGTTCAAGTACTGCGAGGGTGCGACCGACTCGGCGGGCGACGGCCTGCCGCTCGACGGCGTGCACCCGGGCTACGACCTCACCGATCTGCGTCCGCCGGGCTTCGAGCCGCAGGTCACCGGCCTGGCCTTCACCGACGACAACGACCTCGTCGTGAGCACCTGGGGTGGCACGGACAACACTGCCGGCGAGGTGTACCTCCTCGAGAACACCACCGGCGACACCGGCCCGGACCAGGTGGCCTATCGCCGGATCGCCTCCGGGCTGCGAGAGCCGATGGGCGTCGCCGTCGTCGACGGCACCGTCTACGTGTCGCAGAAGCACGAGCTGACGGCTCTGCACGACAGCGACGGCGACGGATTCCTCGACGAGCACGAGACGATCGCCACCTGGCCGTGGGGGCAGAACTTCCACGAGTTCGCGTTCGGCCTGCTCTATCGCGACGGCCACTTCTACGTGAACCTCTCCGTGGCCATCAACTTCGGCGGCGCCACCACCGTTCCGCAGCCGGCCCCGAACCGCGGAACCGCCATCAAGATCAACGCCGACACCGGCAAGGTCACCTACCTCGCCGGCGGTCTGCGTACGCCACACGGCCTCGGCTGGGGCCCGGACGACCAGCTGTTCGTCACCGACAACCAAGGTGGCTGGCTGCCCGCGTCGAAACTCGTCCAGATCAAGCGGGACGCGTTCTACAACCACTACACGACACCGGCCGGGCCGTTCGACGACCGACCTGTCACCCGCCCGGTGGCGTGGATCCCGCAGAACGACATCGGCAACTCGCCGTCCACACCGGTGCTGCTCAAGCAGGGCCCCTACGCCGGCCAGTTCGTCATCGGCGACGTCACCTACGGCGGCCTCCAGCGCGTCTACCTCGACCGGGTCGAGAACCAGTACCAGGGGGCGGTGTTCCGTCACACCCAGGGTCTGGAGGCCGGCATCAGCGAGGTCCTGCTCGGGCCGGACGGCGCGCTCTACCTCGGCGGTCTCGGCGCGGGCGGCAACTGGGGCCAGGAGGGCAAGCTGACCTACGGGCTGCAGAAGCTGACGCCCAACGGCACATCCGTTTTCGAAGTCGCGGAGATGCGGGCGACGCACGAGGGATTCGAGCTCGAGTACACCGAGCCGATCTCGGCCGAGACGGCGGAGACGATCGCCGACGCGTACACCGCCGAGCAGTGGCGCTACGGCGCGACCACCCAGTACGGCGGGCCGAAGCTCGACTTCCAGGAGCTCGAGGTGGGCGCGACACTGTCCGCCGACGGCCGCACCGTGACGCTCACCATCCCCGGTCTGAAGGAGAACCGGGTGGTCCACCTCCGCTCGCCGCGCCCGTTCACCTCGGCCGACGGTGAGGAGCTCTGGAACACCGAGGTCTGGTACACGCTCAACGAGATCCCGGGCGGCGTGCACCAGCGGGTCAACCAGTACGAGGCCGAGGAGGGCCGGACACTCGGCGTCAACACCGAGACCGACCACGCTGCGTACTCCGGCTCCGGATTCGCGGCCGGGTTCGGCGAGGACGGCGACGCGACGATCGTTCCGGTGGAGGTCAAGAACGCCGGGACCTACGACATCGCGACGCGATACAGCAACGGCCCCAACCCGTTCTCCGGAGAGAAACAGCTCAGCCTGTACGTCAACGGTGAGCGCGTGGAGCAGACGCGGTTCCCGTCGACGATCACCTGGGAGGAGTGGGGCACTATCACCACACCGGTGCAGCTCCACGCCGGGCGGAACCTCATCGAGTACCGCAAGGAGTCGGCAGACTCCGGCCACGTCAACCTCGACCTGTTCATCGTCCGTCCACAGGGCGAGCGCATCACCCTGTTCGACGGCGGTGAGCTGACCGAGTGGCAGCACACCGACGGACGCGAGCCGACGTGGAACGTCGCCGATGGCACGATGACGGTGAGCGGCGGTGACCTGCGCACGCTGCAGGGGTTCGGCGACTATCGGCTGCACGTCGAGTTCAACCTGCCGCTCTACCCGCCGGACGTGACGGGACAGGCGCGGGCGAACAGCGGCGTCTACATGCAGGATCGCTACGAGATCCAGGTGCTGGACTCCTACGGCATCGACCCGCTGCAGAACAACGACGCGGCGGCGATCTATAACCAGAAGGCCGCCGACTCCAACGCCGCCCTGCCGCCGGAGAACTGGCAGACCTACGACATCGTCTACCACCAAGCCGAGTTCAACGCGGCCGGCCAGAAGACGGCGAATCCCCGCGTCACTGTGGTCTGGAACGGCGTGACCGTCCAGGACGATGTCGAGATCCTCGGTCTGACGGGCGGTAGCCGGCCGGAGGGCCCGGCGACCGGTGCGATCAGGCTGCAGGACCACGGCAACCCCATCCAGTACCGCAACATCTGGATCGAGCCGCTCGGCTCGTGACGAGAGCCCGTGTGGGTGCCCGCCCAGCCGTCTGGGCGGGCACCCGCTTCGGGGCCTGAC
>JALDXR010000003.1:0-24530 GCA_032154865.1 Nocardioidaceae bacterium | reverse complement strand
GGAGAATCTTCTGCTGTGTGGGGATCGAGTGGGTGCTCTTCAGAGCGAGGACGGTGCCATGGGCGTCGTTCCTCATCAACATGGAGGTGGCCCACTCCATGATGCCGCCGGTGAGACGCTTGAGGATGCTGGTAGCCCCGGTGCCGCTCCACCAGTGCTCACCGCTGGCCAAGATCCTGAACCCGGCGGAGGTCCCGACCTCCGAGTACATGAAGATGCTGTTCGCGCCGGAGTATCTCCTATGGAACCTGTTCGGCATCGCTGTTGACTTGGACGAGATGTGACTACCGAGCACCGTCGTCGATCCGGCGGGGACGTAGACAGAGGCGAGCGGCGCGAGGGTGGTGAAGTCGAACTCGGCGAACATGGCATTGGTCGAGGACTCTCCAGCCTTGTTGACCAGCACACCGTCCACGTCAACAGCGATGATGTCGAACCGAGGAGTCCCCCCACCGTCGGCGACACTGACAGTGCCACCGTTGAACGAGATCGGAACGTCAGCGATGATGGCAGTGCCGGCAGAGACCTGAACCGAACCCCCCGGCGTGCCGAGAGCGGTGACGTCACCGCCCGACATGATCCCTGTCCGCCGATTGCCGAGCGCCTGATAGTCGAAGTCGTCGGGCTCAGCCTGATCGAGGTACAGAACGTTGGGGGCGTTCGGAACGCTGTACTTCAACGGTCACTCCTCGCTCGGAGCCTCCGCCGGCGCAGCCTCCTCACTCGGAGCTTCCTCCGCCGGTGCCGACGGATCGGTCGTCACGGATCCGTATCCCTGATCGACGATGAAGGCGGCGTCCTCGGGTGTCGCCTGCATGACGTTGCCGGCATTGAAGTTGAACGACATGCCCGACGGCAGGGTCAGGATCCCTGACTGGTCGATGCGCACCCACTGGTAGTCCGCCGAAGCCTGTTCGGAGTCGACGGTCTCGTCTGCGGACGCCGGCGGCGGGTCGACCGCCCGATCGGGCTCTTCCTCCGACTGCGGCTCGACCGCAACTGACTTCTTGGTCGCCATCAGACTCCTCTCAGGACATCTCCGCCAGCTGGTCGACCAGCAGGCCGCGCTCGCGGAGGTAGCGGTAGATGTTGGTTGGCACCCGATAGCGGCGGTTCTTCTTCAGCTCGATCGGACGCTCCGTGCTGCCGTAGAAGACAGGCCCGATGTCGGTGTGCACACGGACGATGTGCGTGACTGCCGCCGGATCGAGTTCTTCGACGCCGAGATCGACGATCTGGTCGATGGACTCGGAGTTGATCAGCTGATGATGACGTTGCAGGTTCTCGGTCGTCGTCAGCTCTTCGCCGTGCTCCAGATCGGTGAAGGAGATGTCGTCGTCAGGGGCGACACCCGGGTCGTACTCCTCGACCTCAACGAGGTGCGGGTCGATCTCCTCGATCTGCTCGGCTGGAACTTTGGGAGTCCTGGGTGTGGCCATGAGGTGTCCTTGTCGTCGTTGTGTGCGGGCGACCTCCACGGTAGTCCGCACCCCCCGAGCTGCGTTGGAACGCCCACCTCCTCCTCCAGAGAGGAGGTGGGCGTGCGTCTGTCAGCTCAGTTGGACAACCGGCTGACGACGGTCTGTCGGGCTACGTGTTCTCGCTGCCATCGGGCGTTGCACATCCGGCACACCCGTTGACCGCTGGTCTTGTTGATGTAGGTGTTCTCGGGCGTGAACTCGTGACCCGCCTTGCAGTGGGTCCACTCCTTCCAACCGTTCCCTCGGGTTCGACCCTTGCGATGCCGGTCGGCGGTGTTCTCGGTCTGAGTGCCCAACCAGAGATGATCGAAATTCACACAAGCTCTGTTGTCGCAAGTGTGACAGACGCACAGCCCCTCGGGAATGGGACCGTGCGCCTGCATCCACACCCAGCGGTGAGCACGAAGCAGCCTCCTGCCAACGCGCTTCACCCCGTAGCCGTCCTTGCCCACGTAACCGGACCAAGGAATGCACGGTGTCACCTAGTAGACGGTAGACGAACTTAGTTCGACACCATCGAGACGACGGCCTGCGGCGTGATCGCCCCGAAGCCGTAGATCGAGTACCACGCCAGGGCGTGCTCACGGCCGAAGTCGAGAACGCCGCCGTCGCGCAGCTCGACCGGCAGGGAGATGGCATGGCCGAAGGCGTTGTCACCGATCATGATCCCGTAGTACTCGTTGGCGCCGGCGCCCGCTGCGGTCTTCTTGACCTGGGTGGTCTCGATGAACACAACGTCGTTGAGTCGGCCGATCTCGCCGAGCATGAAGTTGCCCGGTGCGGCGTACTTCGAGACCTCGATGAACTCGGGTGTGTCCCGGAGGTGCCGGCTCTGGTGCGGGTGGATGAACGAGACGTACGTCTCCCCGAGGCGCGGGATGTTGAGGCTCGCCAGCATCTCGACAGCGTCCTTGACCGTGTAGGTCGTGAACCGGAAGGGAGCGGTGGCCAGTGCGCCCTCGACAGCCGCCACGTCGGCGGCCTTGGTGCCGGGCTCGTAGATGTTGGTCGACGAACCCTGGTACGGCGCAGCTCCGGTGTAGCCGAAGGCGACGTTGCCGGCGGCCGACAGGAGCGTGTTGCGCGCCTGGACGTCCATCGACTGCGCCATGTGGCGCCCGAGCAGCCGCGAGCCCGACGCCATGATGTCGTCGAACGATGCATGCAGGAGCAGCTCCGACACGGCGATGGCGTAGCCCTGCTCACCGACGCTGATGCGGTACTGGAAGGCCGACAAGGCCTTCGTCGTCATGCGCACACCTTCGGTGAGTGCCGCCCCGGCGACCTCGTCCACGGGGAGGTTGTTGTACTTCATGAAGTTGATCGTCAGACCAGGCTGGACTCCCAGCTCGGTCTTCTTCACGGCGAACTGCTCGAAGCGAAGGATCGGCATCGCCTCGAACAGGATCTCCTTCGACCAGATCGCCTGGATCGCCGGAGTCATCGTCGTTGAACCGGTGATGGCAGTGCCCTGCGGGTAGCCCTGAGTCACCATGCCGGCGGGGGCCGGCGGGACCTGGACACCGAGGAAGGCACCTCCTGCGGGGACGGCAGCGGGGTTGTTGCCGCCGGAGACACCGGAATACAGGTTCCCAGTGCCCGAGACGGCACCCGAGATATCGGGCATTGGCTCCTCCTATGGAGTTGTGGTGACGAGGTCGACTAGCGCCCGCCGTAGAACTGGCGCTTGGCGGCCTCTCGGAGTTGAGCCTGATGCTGGGCGTATACCTGTGGGCTCATGGCCCGGATCTGTTCGGCTGTGAACGTCTGTGTCTGTGGGATCACATCCTGTGGTGAACCCACCGGTGCCGTCACCCCAGCCCCACGCATCTGCGTGTACTGCTGGTTCTGCACGGCCTGAACATCATTGACGATGGAGTTTGTCCGCTCCACCATGGCGACAATAGCCGCGTCGATCTCTTCCTCGCTGTTACCGGACACGAAGTCGAGCAGCTGGGGCATGATCTGCGGCCCGAACTCGCGCAGCTTGTTGGCGCGGTAGGTGAGTAGGGCACCGAGCCGGCGCTCCTGTTCGAGCATCGCCTCGGCCGTCTGCCGGTCCTCCTCCAGCTGCTTGAACCGCTGCTGGGTCGTCGCCTCCATCGTCTCCAGGCGAGTACGGAGGTCCATCTCCTCCAGCTCCTTGGACTTGCGCGTCTCCTCGGCCGCCGCTTCTGCGGCCGCCGCGGCGTCGAGCGCAGCCTGACGCTCCTCCTGCATCGTCTTGAACTGGTTCTCCATCGCCTCGATCCGGTTGTAGAGCTTGGACTTCTCCTGCTCCCGAGCAGCTTCGAGATCGGCGGCGGAGAACTGGAGAGCACCGTTCGACGACGCCGGCGGTGGCGTCGGGTTCTGACCCTGACCGGTACGCCGACTGGTGATGGGCGGCGGATCCGCACCGGCGATGAACCCATCGCCAGTCTCACCACTGACGATGGGAGGCTGGACATTGGCAGGCGGGGTCTCGACGGTGATGGCGTTGGGGTCGTTCGACATGGTGGTGGGTGTCCTATGTGGGCGTGTGGACTAGTCAGTCCTGGTGTTCTCTGGGTTGCGATACTGGGCCAACTTCCCTCCGTAAGCCCGGTTGACGAGATCGGCGGCCATGGCCTGGATCTCAGGTGTGACCATAGGTCCTGGAAGGGACGGACCTTGCTGAGAGGTGGACGTGACCTTGCCACCTTCGCCGCCGGCCGGTTGCACGCCGGCCTCGGGATCGCCGGGGATGACCCCGGTGACGAGCTGAATGGCCGCACCGATAGCGCTGGTGAGCATCGACAGAGCGCCGGCGTCCTTGGCGTCCTCGACCTGCTCGGCGGCGATCTCGTCGAGCTTCTCCCGCGGCATGTCCTCGCCGAGGTCGCGCAGCGCGCCCTCCTTGGACTCCAGGCCGAGCCCCATCTTGGCCTGGATCTCGTTGAGCTTGACGAGTACGTCGACCGGCAGCGGAGCCGGCCAGTGGATCGACGTCTCGTAGGTGTTCGGGTCGGCCGGGTCGAGCTGGAGCGGGAACTGGGGGTCAGGACGTGCCGACTCCATCGGGTCGTACACCAGCGCCGCCGGCTCCTTCTGGGCCAGGGTCAGGATGATCAGCTCGTTGATGTGGCGGAACAGCCGGGAGAGGTTCGTCGTCTTACGGTCGTAGCGGTTCATCAGCGGCTGGTACTGGATGTGCAGTGCCACACCGCTGGTGTTGCTGATCGGCTGCATCTGACCGAGCGCCTGCTCGGGCACGCCGGTCATCTCGTGCATCGCCCGCTTGATGTAGTCCATGTACATGATCGGGCCTTGCAGCTCGACGAGCCCCTGCAGGTTGGTCATCGACGCTTCCTTGGGCAGCGTGATGACCCGGCTGGCGCCCTTCTCGATGTTGGCCAGCTTGGCCCCCACAACGACGGTGAGCGGAGCGGCGTGATAGTTGATGATGTCGGAGACTTCGAGCGCCTTCTCGTTCAGCTCCCGGTTGAGGGGTATGACACTGTCGATGTCAGGAAGGCCCCATGGTGATCCGGGCACCCGGATGTTGGGCTCGTAAGCGATGGGTATGACGCCGAGCGGGTTCGGGCGCGAGTCGATCAACCGGTCGTTGATGTACTCCTCGATGCCAACGTCGGTGATCAGCTCGGTGTACGTGTAGACCTGGCGCTCACCGGTCGGGGCGGTGTTCCAGAAGCGGTACTTGAGCTTGAACGAGATCATCCGCGAGCGATCATGAGGATGCCACTGCGGGAAGCACTGAGCGGCGTTCAACGGAATGATGCGAACACGCCCGGGGTGCAGTCGGCCGGCGGGATCGACATAGGGATCCTCGTAGGCGACCTTGACGAACATATCCCCGGACACACCGCCGTGGACGCCGATCTCCCAGAGCACAGAGTCCTTGTCGTTGTCCTGCTCCCACACCCGGTTGATCGCCGGCAGGATGATCGACTGCGTCGCCGCCGGGCAACGGAACCCGATGCCCTTGCCGAGCGTGAAGCTCGTGATGTAGTCGCTCAGAGCGCGCACGTAGTTGAAGCTGAACTGGGGCTCGCCGATCTCGCGCATGTGGCTCTGCATGTGGCCGAGGTAGTGAGCCCAGTAGAGGGCGTAGCGCGACAGCCGGGGACCGTGGACCTCGAACTCCTCATCGGCCAGCTCGACCAGGCCGAGCGGCGAGACCTGCATCGTGAGGTCGCCGGATGCTGCCCTGTACGACGGCGGATGGAAGGTCAGCACCTACGTCACCCCGTCTTACGTCCACGGGTGGCACGAGCGATGTTCGTGCCGAGCCTGCCGACCTTCGGCACTGTGAACGTCGCCGTCGCCTTGAACGTCCGAGTCGGCATGGTCGCCATCACCCACGGCAGCGAGCGCGAGCCCCCGCGGTGGCCGAGGTTGGGGGCCATGCGGGCGAACTGTGCGCCGAGCAGATCAGGGGCGGCCATGTGCGGCGGAGCCTAATCCCGAGGCCTACTGCTGGGTGAGACACACACCGACGATGCTCAAAGGAACATCAGGGCGAAGGATGCTGCCGCGAGCCCGACGGCGAGGAGCGTGGCGTAGAACGTCTTCACCTGGAAGGCGATCGCGCCGGCGATCAAGAACAGGATCACGGCGATGAGCAGGAAGATGTCGAGGGTGTCTCCGTTGCGGCTGACGAAGCCGTCCTCGGCCGCTTGAGCGATCAGTCCCATGGTTACTCCTCGTGCCATGCAGCGCCGCCGCCGGCGCGACTGGCGGCGTAGTTGCGCTGCGCCTCGTGGATGACGCGCCGCTTGGACAGCTCGTTGCTGGGGATCCCGGCGTGGTTGTGGAACTCCTCCAGGCCGGGGGTCGCGATGGTCGTGGGCCCCTGGGCCCGCGCTGCGGCCGCCGCCTGCGGGTGTACGACGACAGAGTCGGTGTCGATCGGGTTGTCGTACCCGCGGAAGAACGACCCCGGTGTCTCCATCCGGGTCACGTTCGAGCGCTCCTGGGAGCCGCGGAACTCCTTCAGCCCCTCCAGGGTGCCCCGGGTAAGACGGCCGATGCGAGCCCGGGCCGCCGCGATCTTCGAAGCCGGGTGCTCACCGGTGGCGAGCACCTTCTCGGTCGAAGCGGCCACCTGACCCCGGCCGTGGACCCAAGTCATCTCCTGCATCATCACCGGTGGGATGTTCGTCTGACTCTCCCGCTCCCGGGCCTTGGTCGCTCCACGCTGCACCGCTTCGAGGGCAGCCACGCCCCAGGCGGCACCGCCGGTGAACTCCTTGCCGCCGGCCTTCTTAGCCTCGGCCGGGGACATGAACGTGTGGCCTTCGATGTTGGCCGAGATCGTCGCCGTCTGCGAGCCCGCCGCCTTGGCCGGCGAGGACGACGCCGGGAGGTCGTGCATCTCCTGCCCCGACAACAACGCTGACATCCACGTGTCGGGTACGGCGTATCCCTTGGTGCCGAGGATCGGGTGGTGGTAGGCGGGATCGGTGGGGTCGGAGCCCCCCTTCATCAGCCCGTAGAGATCGACGCGGTCGGGCACACCGCGGATGGTCTCGGAGCCGGTGCGCCCGGAACGCTTGTCGGCAGTGCGCGCCAGCCGCGCCTGCCGCGCTGCGTCCTGGTCCCAGAACCGGGACTCGTACTCGTGGTGCAGCGGGGAGCCGTACTCCGACAGCCTGGTGACGTTGGTGTACAAGTGCACCTTCGCCGACTTCATTCCCCGGACGGCGTTGAAGCCGGGCTCCAGCAACGTCCGCCAGCCCTGGCGTCGATTGGTGCCGGCGCTGCGGAACCCCTCCATCCCGAAGTCAGCAGCATGACTGACGTTGGGGATGTTCTCGGTGGCCGTGACCGCCTGCATGTCGTCGGGGTGCATCGTGGTGAGCATCCGGCGCTCCCCGGCCTTCATTACCCGCCGCGGCTTGACACCCTTCTCCCGCTGCTCCTCGCTGACGATCGTGTGGACGTCGCTCTTCGCCGTGACCACGCGCCGGTTGGCGATGGCATCGGACATCGCCGCAGCAGCCTTGTACTCGCTGTCGGGATCGTTCTGCGGGCTCATCGCACCACTGGCGTCAATGACGGTGTCACGATCCATGTGGTGCTTGTCAGCCAGGTCGACGAGCCGGCGGTTGTGCCCGAAGTACCACGCCGACTCCGGCCGGCTGGAGGAGCCCATCATCCGCCGCCAGTGGGTGGCGACATTGCTCGCCGCCTTGTCGATGGTGACATCGGTGTCGCGCAGCCGGGAGATCTGCTCCGGGCTCAGCCGGCCCTTGCGGCCCTTCTTGGCAAACACCGTCTCCCGGGTCTTCCAGTTCGACATCGACTCACGGAAACCGGCAGCGACCGCCGCCTGGGATTCCGGGGACATCTCGTGGAACAGCGGCGGCATCGCCCGTTCACCGGTGCCGTACTCGGTCTCGGCGGCCGTGCGCAGCTGGTCCGGGTGGAGGTTCACGTTGACGGGGTTGAGCTTCTTACGCTTGGCCATCGGACTACACCTCTGTTGAGTAGGGATTCACCGATGTTGCGGTATGCTGCGCGCCATGCTCGACAGCATCCATCGACAGAACGGCTACGGGGCGCACAAGCGCCATGAGCACTGTGAAGTCTGCTATCTCATCGACCACCGGGTCGGCGTGTGGCGAGCTGTATACAGCGATGGCACTGTGCGGTACTTCTGCGACATCCACGTCGTCAACGCCTTCGCTGAGCCTTCTGAACCTCCGCCCGCACCAGCGGAGCCCTCGTCCACGCACTGATCTCGGGGTTCTGCTCCAACGCCTTGCCCCGGTTCTGGCGCAGGGCGTGCTCGAACTCGGGGAAGTCGCCGCGCATCATCTTGCCGATGGCGGGGTGCTCGTCGTCACCTGGCTGACGAGGCGACCACGGGTTGATGTCCTCGGCCATCTCGTGCAGTGAGAACGACGCCTTCTGCTCGCGCAACACCTGTGCTTCACGGGACTTGGCGTGCCCGACCGGCGTGGCCGGAAAGACCTTGGGCAGGTCGAGCGTGGAGCCCCATCCGCCGATCATCTCCTGGCCCCGGCCCTTGGCCTTCTGCTGCTTCCAGATCGGCGCCGAGCCGGCGACGTAGCCCTCCAGGTGAGCCTCGGTGACGCCGCCCGGGTGGGTCACGGTCAGCTCGGCCGCTGGGTGCGCCGCCACCGAGTAGCCCGAGCTGGGGAACTCACCAGTCCGAGGGTCGTAGGTGAACCCACCCTCCTCGTCCAGCCGGCGAAGGATCTCCCCGAACTGGTGGCCGTTGACCCGGGGCGGCACAGCTCAGTAGAGCCAGGGCTCGGACATGGCGTCGTACAGCCCTTGCTGGAAGGCGCCGTTGCGGGAGATGTAGACGACGCCCTCGGGCGCCGGGCCACCGAACGGGACATCGATCGGGATGTCGCCGACCTCGGCGCCGGGAGCGATCTGGGCGGGGTTCGTATCTGGTTGGGGCATCGTGCTCCTCCTCAGCCGCGGGAGAACCCGCGACGCCATAGTGGGATCTTCATCGGACCGCCGGACTTGCCGCCGAGGACGTTGCCGATGGCATCGTCCAAAGCGCTCGTGGTCTCCTGTCGTTGGGACATGGCGCTGAGGCGATCGTTCACACCGCCGCTGTGCTCACGACCGCCAAGCTCCATCTCGATCTTCCCCCGCTGGGTCAGGATGATCCCCGGCCCCTTCTCGGCAGCTTCGGCGCCGGCGGCGGCGACCTCGTTGGGATCGTCGCCGTACTCGGCCTTGTTCCAGATCCTGCGGGCGGCCTTGGCCTGCGCACCGCGCCGTATCCCCTCCTGGACCCGCCCCATGATCCCGACGCGTCCCATCGCCTCGGCGGTGAGCCCGATGTGCTCCTTGGTCCCGCCGGCCATCCCCGCCTCGACGGCTCCCCTGACGTCGACCCCCGGCATCGGCATCGAACGCCCGAAGCGATCAGCCCAGTTGGGCTCGTTGAACCCCCGAGCGAACCCGCGGTCGAAGATCGGCGGGATGTACGTCGTGTGCCGCGGGTACGCACTGCTGGGGTTGTACGGCATCGACGGTGATCAGTCGCGGACGATGGTGGGGGCCGGACGGTTCATCCGCTGGGTGAGCGGGTTGACCACCATCTCGTACTGCGGCGGACCCTGGCCGGCGCCGGCACCCTGGACGAAGTCGCTGAGCATGCCGGGCGCCTCGATCCAGGCCGCCGACCCGACGTGGGCCCGCTCCTTCATCGTCTCGTCAGCGTGCTTGTAGACCATCTCCGGGTTGTTGTGGTTGTGCCGGCGCGGATCGCTGGTCGTGTCGAAGTAGGCGCCACGGGCGAAGTCCGTCGGGACGTCGGTGTCGGTGGCGACGCCTTCCTCGAACCGCAGCGGACCACGAGTGGCCGGAATCGATGGCGCCACCTGCCGGTCGAACCGGTTGGGCGTCCGCTCGGGGTACGGGTTCTGTGGAGCAAGGGACATTGACAACTCCTCTGACCTGGCGGGACACGAAGAACTGTAGCTCCGGCCCTCCGGCGGCCGCTGACACGCGAAGAAGGCCCCCCGCCGAAGCGGAGGGCCTCCTTGTCGTTGGCTCAACTACCGATCTCGCCCCACACCCGCAGTCGCTCCAGCCGGTCGGCGGCTGCTCGGAACGCTTCGATCTCGGCCGGCGTGCGACCCTTGGTGTCCTCGCGCAGCTTGCGGATCTTCTCGACGACCTCAGCCTGATCGAGGTGGCGCCGGATGGCGGTCACGGTCTTGTCGATCCAGCCCTGGTGCTCCGCGAGGTCCTCGTACAGATCGATGATGACCATCTGGGCGTACGAGCTGTCGAGGTCGTAGTCCTCGATCTCCACACCCTCCAGAGCGGCGGTGAGCTGCACCACCGTGCGCTGCACCTTGTCGATCGGCTGCAACGGCTTGGGCTTGGCGGCGATCTCCCGCAGCCGCCTGCCCGAGTACCGGGGGCGGCGCTTCGTCGGGTGCATCCCGTCGTAGCACTGAAGATGAAATGCGACGGTGCAGCACACCTTCATCTGGCTCGTGCTGATCCCGCCCGGCCACCAGTCGGGCCAGCCTGCCTCGCCGTTCTTCGACGCCTTGGCCAACTGCTCGAAGGTCCAGCCGCGCTCCAGGCGTTCACGGACCCAGTCGATCACGACGGGGTCATAGCTTGCGCCGCGACCACTGCCCACCGGCTCGGTCTTTCTCGGCGGGGGCGGGGGGCCGCCGGAGCGGCCCCCCTTCCCATCACTCACCGGCGCCGGCGTCGTCGTCATCGTCGATGACGGCGCCACCGTTGTTGCTCGCCAGGGCGAGCTTCAGCGCGCTGTTCCCCGCTTCCAGCGCGCCCTTGGCGGTCTGGTCGAACAGACGGGAGAATGCCCGCCCGTGCTCGGGAACCCGCTCGATGGCCATCTCGGTGGCCGCTGTCATCCGCGCACTCGCCTGCCGCAGCCGAGCCCCGTAGGCGCCCAGGAGGTCATCCCGGACACAGTCCTTGCTACGGGTCACGTAGACGGCGTCCACACGGTCGGTGCCGACCTTGTACCGGCACAGCACCAGACGGGGGGAGGTGCGCTCCCCCAGCAGACGCTGCACGGGCTTCGTGCGGTCAGTGCCGAGGAGGTCCCACACTGCCGTACGAACGGCGTTGTAGACGTCCTCAGCGAGGTCCGGGTCCGGCTCGTTGGCCCAGTCATCCGGCCCCGGCAGTGACGGGAACGCCGTCTCCACCAGAGTGCCCCGGGTGATGGCCTTCCCCGGCCGTTCCGGCCGGCTCGTCACGATGGCCGTGGAGACCGTGGTGTACAGGACCTCGGCGAGCTGCGCCTTGTCCTTCTCACCACTGCTCGTGACGTAGCCCTCGGTGTCCCACGCAGCATGGATCGCCGCGTCGAGCACCTCCTTGTCGGTGAGGACGACCTCGTCCTCATCGATGTCGCTACTCATACCTTGCCTTTCTTCCGGTCGGCACTGGCGGACACCGGATGTGTCTCGTCTTGGCGGACCGGGAGTCGGCACAGTAGGCGGCTTGTTCGGGCCGACGCAAGTCATGCACCAAGATTGATGAATAAGCCCTGGTCATGCACCAAGATTGATGAATCAGGCCGAGCGGGTGCCGGCGCCGAGGCGCCAGTTGGTCTGCTCCTCGTCGATCCAGGTGCCGACCCGGTTGAACCGGACCCGCGATCCGATGGGCCGCGGCTGCACAAGGGTGATGTGGGGGCGGAACCCCCACTGGCTCGATGAGAAGTGGGCGACGAGGAAGCGCAGGGCCTCAGCCTCGGGGCTCTGCAGCACGGCGACCTTGTCCTCACCGTTCATCCCGAAGTTGGCGTGGTCGACGACGTCGGCGGTGAACGGCTGCTGCATCCTGGCGATCGAGGCAGTGACGGTGTGCAGCTCGCCGGCGACCTGCTCGGCTGCATCACCATCGACGTAGACGAGGGTGAGGTGCTCGTCGCCGACGGCGTCGTCGGGGATCAGGGCGATGATCGCATCCATCAGCGGCGGGCCCTCCGGGGGTACAACGGCTGTGTCGACACCTCGGCCTTCTCGATCACATCGTCGATGGTCATGTAGCACCCACAGGCAAGGCTGTCAGGGTAGTCGTCGAAGGCGTCGCGCACGTCCGGCGCCGCGGCCAGCAGGTAGCTCCCCTGGAACTTGGTCTCCAGGTCGGTCATCTGCTGGACGAAGCGCTTGTACGACCGCAGCCGGCGCGTCTTGGCCGACGCCGGAAACAGGATCGCCTGGCGCTCGATCAGCGTCTTGAGGTGCTTCCACCGCTCGGACTGGTTCTTGGAGTCCGACGTCAAGGCTCGCACATCGGCGTTGGGCATCAACAGCTGCAAGCGCTCGGCGACGTTGGAGCCCATGCCCTGGGCGTCAACACCGATGCGCAACACGTTGTACCCCTGGAGGAAGCGCATGATCTCGTAGTACTGGCGCTCCCACGGCTTGTTCGTCAGCTCCAGCCAGTTGAGGATCCGGTGCTCGAAGAAGCCGAAGGCGTCGGGCCGGTTCCAGTCGACCCAGATCACCGTCACCACCGTTGAGTCGTGAGTGCGCGCCGGGTCGACGCCGACGACAACAGGACTGTCCGGGTGCCAGAACGTGGGCTGGATGCCGTAGCTGGTGTCGCCCAGCTCCATCAGCACATCTTCGGTGACGAACATCCCCTCTTCGAGGATCCACTTCACGTTGTACGACATCTGGAAGTAGTCGGAGTCCTCGCCGTACCGCGCCTTCTCACGAGCGATGTACTTCTTGTAATCGGCGTTGTACCGGCAGACGTACTTGTAGTTGAACTCGAAGTGGTTGCGCCGGCCGCCGCGGGTCTGCCGGCGCTTGTTCGACTGGCAGGTCTTCTGGAACAACGACTTGACCCGGTTCGGCGTGCCGGTCATCACCCTTGTGCCGTTATAGAAGGCGAGGGTCGGAGCGATCTTACGGTTGATCACTTCCTCGTCGATGTCCTGGGCCTCGTCGAGGAGCACGAAGTGGTAGCTCTTGGACTCGATCTTGGCCCGGGCGTTGGCGGTCTGCATGCGGCAGTACGAGCCCGACTTGCGCAGGGTGACGACCTTGGCCTTGCCGCCGGTGCGCGTCGTGCGCTCGTCGATCTCGGGGTCGAGGAAGAGCTTGCGCGCCCGGTCGGTGGTCAAGAAGTCATGAACCCGTCCCCACACCGTCTCGGCCTGGCCCTCGGTCGGTGCGAACACGCCGACCCAGAACCCGTCGGCGAACTTCTTCAACAGGTCCGGGTAGGCCTTGGCCAGCCGAGGCAGGAGCACCATCAGTCCGGCGATCACGATGGCCAGGGTCTCGGACTTGCCCGACTGGCGAGCTTGGACGTCGGTGATCTCTTCGGAGTCACCGATGATGACGGACTCGGTGATCCGGTAGGCGACCTCCCGCTGGTACGGGAACAGCGTGCGGTTGGTCAGGTCCTCACTGAAGATGAGGATCTTGAGGATCATCTCATGGACGAACTGGGCGTCGTCCTCGTCCAGCTCGACGTAGTTCGAGTCCTCGTCCTCGACGTCGGGCGGTTCCTCGTCGAACTTGATCCCCGGGCCGGCGGGAGGTTCCTCGTCCTCCAACTCGATGATCTCGATCGTCGATGACATCAGGGCCTCGATATCAGCACGGTCAGCAGCCCGTGGAGGATCTCGGTCTGCCGACGCGCCTCGTGCAGGGCGGTGTCATCACTGCGGTGGGCGGCGTAGGAACCGAGCCCGACGGCGATCGTCGAGGAGACGGACTCGACCCAGTCGATCAGCTCGCTCGTCGCCATCAGCTCGGCTCGCTCGATCGCCTTGCGGGCGACCATCTCCTGATCGAGCCGGTCGCCGGCGTCGTCACGACGACTGAACAGCTTGCCCATCAGCTCTCCCGACATACTCGACCTCGCCACCCTCGTGAACAACAGCGGTGAGGTAGTTCGTGCGGGTGTCGACGAACGCCGTCACCGGTTCGGGTACGACAGATACACCGATGTGGGCGTTGGTGTTGTCCTCGGCGGCCTCGAACAAGGAGGCGTCGAGATGCTCGCCGAAGCTGCCCTCGAACTCGGTCCAGTCGAAGTCACCCTCGGGCTCGGCGACGTCGAGCCCCTTGGTGCATCGGCCGCACTGCAGCGCCCACGGACCGACCTGGATCGAGACCCCGCTGCCGCGCCAGTAGGGAGCGTGGATCGAGCGGAACCACGCCTTCTCGATGAAGCGCGGCCGAACGCCCTCAGCCTCCAGGGTCATCGCCGTCCACCGGCCCGACATCAGCCAGAACCGGTTCAGGATCACCTTCTGCATTCCACCTCGTATTCCACAGTCGCACAGCAGGGATGCACGGGTCGTACCCGTCCTCGAACTCGTCCTGCTCCTCCTTGGTCATCGGGACACCGTCATGAGTGTCGCACACCGGCTCTGAGCAGAAGCCGAACCCGATCCCCATCGTCAACCAGTCCTCGAAGGTGATCACGGGCTCGGTCATCACATCTCGTAGAACACTCGTCGAGGAAGACGCCCACCGACAGCGCGAGCCCAGGCGTCACCAGCCTTGGTGCGATCGGGGGAGTGCTTGGGCTTGGGGATCCGTTGTACCTCTGATGCCAGACGATGGCCCTCGTTCCACATCGCCGTTGCAATGCCCTGACGTTGAACCTCCTCGGCGACGTGAACGTTCCTGATCCCCCGGGAGGACCAGAGCAGGTGGCCGGCGTACTTCCCCGTCGACTGATGGGCGGTGATGCGGTGACTCTCGCCGCCCATCCCGGGTGGGTGGTACTCGAACTGCAGCCCGAGATGATCTTCGTCGTCAGCTGGCACGGCGCCTCGGTTCCCGGACGAGGAAAGGCACGCCCGGACCCGAGGCGCCGGCCATGAAGTCCTTCGGGTGGTTCTCCACCACCTCGAAGCCAGCCTTGCGGTACCAGCCGTGCAGCTCTTCGCGGGCGTGGGCGTACAACGGCTTGCCCAGCCGGTCGGCGTCCTCGATCAGCTGCCGGCCGATGGCCGAGCCGTGGCCCTTTCCCCGGTGCTCCTCCTTCACATAGAAGTTGTTGACGTAGCCGGCAGGGTTGACGGTGAGCTGTCCATACTCGGACTCGTAGACCGGCTTGAACTGGTCGGAGAGGTGCTCGACCGCCGGCATCAGATGTGTGCCTCCCAGTCTGGGTGACCCTTCTTCACCAGCCGCAGCCGCGACGGGTGGATGTGCTCGGGCGAGAACCGAGTATGGGTCGGCTGGCTGGAGTCGACCTGCAGATCGAGTCCGGTGACATTGACCCGCCACCGGTCGTAACCGTAGTGCGAGGCCTCGTGCATCGACGATGAATACTCCGACTGACCGTGAGGACTCATGTAGACACCCGCCGGGAGGTCTGACGCGGCGTAGGGAATGGCTGGGCGCAGACCTTCCCGGCGGATGGACTCACGATCGTTGAGATGCGACTCGTGGTACATGAACTGACGCCGGGAGAGGTGCTCATCGGCCGGCATCAGGCATCCCTCACGCTTCTAGGGACGTGTCCGCTCTGTTCCTCGCGAGAACGTCGCGGTGGCGCCACGTCGGTCTTCGGAGCCCGGGGTCGGAGTGAGCGGATCATCTCGCGCCCCTCGGCCTTGGCCCGCTGGACGTCAGCGAGCGGGATCGGCGTCTCGACCTCGGGCATGGTGTCGTGCGAGTAGCCCATCCGTTGCCGATTGGCCAGGATCCGCCGCTTGCGCTCGTGGAGCCCTTGGACCGTGGAGAAGAACCCCTCCAAGCCGCCGGCGGGCCCAACGGGCAGCTCGGGCAGGAACGTGATCTGGTTGCGATGCTCGGTCTCGTGGGACGCCGATACCAGGCCGGCCTCCTTGAACCGGTCCACGAGCCGCTGAGAGTGCGCTGAGAGGTCCGTAGAGGCCTGCAGGGCCTGTCCGGTGGTCTCCTTGGCCTGGCGCTGCCCCAGGGCCAGCAGAGTGGGTGTCATCGCCTTTGAGCGCTCACCCACGGTGAGCAGATGGACCACGTCCTTGGGCGAGTACCGCTCGTGCCAAGCCTGGCTGGCGACGATCCGCCCGGGGCCCTCGGCGCCGCGCAGCTTCTGCTGGAACACCTCCGGCCGCCGGCGCATGCCCGGGCGGTTGGTGGTGACCCTCCGGGTCAGCTGAGGCGCCAGCTCCTCAGGGGGGAGATGGGAGACGGTCAGCGTGCCGACGTCACGGGCCGGCGCATAGTCGGGCTCCTCGGCCCACTCCTCGGCGCTCGGGTCGCGGTACATCTTGTACTGGGTTTGAGGGGCGATCCCGAAGTTGCCGTCAGCGTCGATGTGCTCCTTGGTGAACAGGTACTTGCCGAGCTGGTAGTTGGAGAGGGACTCCTGGGCGGGCACCGGTCACCTCGGCAGCTCAACCTGGAGCCAGCCCTCGGGCCGCTCGGACGGGTGGCCGGTCCACACCTGGGTCGGGGTCTCGTCGTCGCCGACGTGCACCGTCGGGATACGACCCTGCTGGTGTTCCTGGCGCATCGCCGCCGTCATCTCCACCGGCTCCTGACGGGCCCAGCGCAACGGCTTGCCGCGACCCTGGGCGAGCCACTCGGCCTGCCCGTGCCCGGTGCCGTACTCGGCGGGGTCGTTGGTGACGTGGTACGTGCCGGCGAACTGGATCCCGAGAGAACGCAAGGCGCTCACGTCTCCTCCTCGCCGTAGCTGAACCCGCCCCTCCAGTAGGGGTAGCCGTTGAGCACACGGTTGATGTACTTGCCGGCCGAGGCCGAACGGCGGAAGTTGCGCCAGATGTTGCGCGGCACGCCGTTGTAGGTCCACGGGGTGCCGTCCTTGAAGATGACGTGGATCTGCTCCAACCCACCGTCATAACGACCCTCCGAAACGCGGGTCGACTCGAACCCCAGCCAGCGCCCGGGCCGGGACACCATCCCGGAGTCGAGCATCTCATCGGGCCCGGGTTGCACGGCGAGTGGCATGCAGACCTCCTGTCCGGGACGCGGCCACGGCGCCGGTGCTACCGACGCCGTGGTGAGGATCGGGCATTGCCCGAGCGTAGTTGTGGAGGGCTGGGTGCCGCTGTTGCGGTCACCGCCTGGTCAGCTGGCTGCCCCGACGAGCTTGAGCGCGCCGGCCTTCTTCGCCGGCGCCTTCTTGGCCGCAACCTTCTTGGCCGGAGCCTTCTTGGCCGCCGCCGTCTTCTTCGCCGCCACCTTCTTCGCCGGCGCCTTCACGGGCTCGACGGTGGCAGCAGTGTCGCCGTTGGTCGAGCGCACCCGGCGCCGACGGCTGTCGTAGTGCTTCTTGAACTTCTCCATCGAGGACTTGGTCCAGATCGGGCCGCTGGCGAGCTGCTGGATGGGAGCAGGGAAGCTCGTATCGCCGGCGGCCTGCATCTTGGTGCGCAGGTGCGAGAAGTTGGTCGGACCGATGCCCAGGAGCTGGGAGGCCTCCTTCGAGCCAACGAGTTCGGGGATTGGCATGTTGAACCCTCCTTGGGGGGTAGCTAGTTGGTTTCCGCTAGCACCCTAATGGCAACGATGGTGTTAACACAACATCGATGACCCAGAACAACATCGACGTTGTTCAGCCCCGATCCTCCTCGTAGCCGCACTCTTCACAGATCCAGTGCTCGGGATCGTCCTCGTCCTGGTACATCTCGGCGTCACAGTTGGGGCACTTCATCGGACCAGCGCCGGCTCGTAGTCGATACACCAGCAACCCGGCACCAGGCACGGGTAGCTCTGTTCGTCGTCGGACTCGACGTGGGAGACGGCCGGGTGGCCGCAGCGCTCACAGCTCGGCATCGACGACCATCCGCTCGACGAGGATCGTGACGCCAGCGCCGGGTGCTCCGATCACGGCGACGTTACGCCGGTCGACTCCTCTCGGTGTGGGCTCGCGCTCGTCCCCGTAGGTCACGAGGAACAGCTCGGACGGGTGTACATCGCCAGGCTTGGCGGGTGTGTCCATCAGTGGTCTCCATGGTCGGTGTATGTGTGATGGGGATTACCCGGTGCCTGGATTCTCAAGCCCCGGTTTGCAGTGCGGCCTCGGGAGGCCAGGGGAGTGTGATCGCCAACGGGCCGTCGGTGTGGGTGAAGGTGCCCGTGCGTTCGAGGCTGTCCCACACGCGGCGGATCATCTCGACCTTGGGCCCGCCCATGTGGAGCTTGATGAACAGCCGGTAGAGATGGCCGATCTGGATCAGGTGCTGGACCTGGCGCTCGGTCATCCGGTACGGGTAGCCCGAGCCCCCGTTGCCGTAGGCCGGGTAGATCGCCTTGAGCGCGATCCAGTAGTTCAGCTGGCGGTAGGTGACGCCGGCCCGACGGGCCGCATCAGTCGTCGAGACCGTCCCCGGATACGCCTCGTCGAGCGCCTTCGCCTTGGTCAGCATCGGTGATCTCCGATATGCGTGGTGATGACACACCGTACCCGATTCTGCACTCCTGGTGACGGATGTCTTGACCGTGGCGCACGGCGATCGCCGCATCAAGCATGTGCTCGATCACCGGCACCTCGGGCTCCTCCCGCATCCGCCGGCGCACCTCGGCCTCCAGCTCGGTGATCATCTCCGGTGTCCAGCCGTAGCCGTGGATGTCGGCGAGGAAGCGCTCCGGGTCGAGCCCGCGGCAGAAGTTGGCCCGGTTGCGCGGCCAGTCCTCGCGCACCCGCCAGAACGGATCGAGCCCCTCCCAGCGGATCGCCAGCTCGTGCAGCGGCGGCAGCCACTCGTCACTCACCGTCGTCGCACTCCATCACCCGCAGGCACACGTCGATCTGCCACGCCTGGAACAGCCCCAGCTCAACGCCGAACAGGATCACGTGGTCGGCCTCGGTCAGCTCGGTGTCGATCGGGCCGCTGCGGCCGCCCCACGTGCCGTCGCGCCGGCGCCAGATCGCCGGGTCACCCATCGTCCATCATCCAGTCCTCCGGTGGGTAGGGGATGACGAAGGTAACCGTGAACGTCGCCGGCCGCTCCTTGGGCGCCGCCAGCTCCAGGGTGAAGCGGTTGAGATAGTTGCCGTGCTCGTCGTACACCGGCTCCAGCATCACACCGTTGTTGCGGGCGACGCCGAGCACCCAGCCGGCGTAGGCGGCATGCCGGTCGTCGGCGAAATACCTCTCCTCAGCCGTCACCGGTCACCTCCTGGTGGTAGCGGGCGAGCACCCTCTTCACTTCCGGTGCCTCGGCGAGATCATGGCCGATGATCGGCTCCCAGCCGACGACGGTCTTGACCAGGACGTCGGCGAGGTCGTCGACCAGCGAACGTTCGACGGGCTCGCCGGCCCAGTTCTTCGGGCGCAGATCGACGTGCCCTTTGGCCCGGCAGCAGTCGAGCACGCGGTTGCCGATGCAGGCCAGGGTGTCGCCGCAGACACAGGCGTAGAGGTGCATCTGGCCGCTCATCGCTGGCACAGCGGATGGTCGGGGACCACTTCGATCGGCAGCGGCCCACTGGCCGACACCGGCATGTAGACACGCGTCGGCCCGTCGCACAGCACCAACAGGTTGGGGTACTCGTCAGGGTCGACGTAGACCAGCCTGGTCCCGGTGTCCTGGGTCACCTTGTCGTCGGGGAGATCCTGTTGCGCCGGCGGCGTGTCGTCGGCACAGGCGACGACAGCCACGCTGGACACGACCATGAGGCCGACGACAGCGGCGATGATCCGCTTCACGTAGTCAGACCGGGGATCGACATCGTCCACCGCCAGGCGTCGTCGTCGGTGTCGTCGATGACGCCGTTGCTCGCCAGTTCGTTGAGCGTCTCGTTGATCGCGTCGGTCACCTCTTCGACGAGGCTGTGCTCGACGTGGATGTCCAGGTGGAGGATGTTCGCCATCCACTCACACTATCGCTGACGCGCAACGGCCGGGACCCGTCGGCCCCGGCCGTCACTTCCGACCGACCCGCTTCCACGGTTGATCCCGATCGAGCGCACTGGCTGTCGGGCCGGGCCTGGGACTGATCCTGGGGCTAGCGCCCACGGCGTCGGTCGTCGGCCGGCAACATACCGTCATTGTGCAACAGCGCCAACTCCGGTCCACCAACTACGGTCGGGCAGCGGCGGGCGAAGGAGAGTCCCTGTCTCCGGGCCGGCCACCGAGGGTCCCGCCGGGCAACGTGACCCGGGTTCCCGCCCGTGCCCGACGTCACGGACACTTCGGCGGGGCCCTCACCTCTTCTCCCGTCACCGCCCCTCTAGAAACGGTCGGCCAACGTCTCCATCCCGTCGATCAACGCCTGGCGGATGTGTTCGGCGCTGTCCCAGTCACCGGTCCGACGGATCAGCTCGTACTGGTCGTCGGACGAGTGGATCACCACCCACGCATAGAACACGGCGTCGCGTTCATCGACGCCGGACGTGACACAGATCGTGTCCGTCAGCTTGTTGTGGTGCAACGTCTCGCTGCTCATTCCACTACCTCCATCAATCAGGGGCGAAGCCGTCGCCCGACGGACCCGATTGGTGACACCCCGGATAGAGGCGTCGGTAGTGGAGGCCGACTCTACCGCCGGCCGGCTCGCACCGCAACTCCGATGAACAGCTACTCGGACTCGGGCTCTTCCGCCGGCGTCGGCGTCGGTTCGACGAGCGGCTTCAACAGGCTTTCGACGCGCAGCAGCGTCTGGAGGATCCCCTGCAGCAGCAGCCGCTCGTGGTTGCGGTTCAACTCCGCCTCTTCATCGGTCATGACGCCAATCATACCGTCGGTGTAGTTCCGTCGCCGGCGACCGCTTCGCGGAACAGCTCCCGCCCTTCGCTGTGGCGGACGTCGATGAGCAACTTGGTCACGGCCAGCGACAGGTGACGGGCGTATCTCGCTTCGCCGTCCATCCGCTGCCACAACAGGTGCAGCTCCCGCTCCAGGTCGACCAACCGCTTCAGCTCTTCGTCCGTCATCGGGCCCAGGTTGGCAGCTCGGCAACGGATTCGCCTACAGCGCCGCACCGGCACCGGTGGGATCATGGACTCCCGTGCGAACCCCCCTCCTCTTCACGCTTGTCTTCATCGTCGTTGCCTGCGGCCGGCAACCGGCGCCCCCACTGGACACACCACTACCGCTACCGACGACCACTCCCGCTCCCCCCGACCGTTGGTATTGGGACACCACCTGCACCTGTTGGCAACTGGTCACACCGACGACGTAGCCACGGCCGGAGAGTGGGCCGATCCGTGGCGGTCACCCTCCGGCCGTGAGGCATGGGTACCCAAGGCGGCGGGTGCCGTTCCCGTCTCGGCTTGAATCCGGTAGCCCGCCCTCACCACCTTAGCTCATCACCGTCGTTGTACTTCTGCTCCGAGAGGGCGCCCGACTCCCATACAGAGGATGCAGCAGGCCACCGATGTAAGTCATAGACGGTGTACTTCTGTGTACGACGATGCATAGAGGTGTGTACGGCGGTCATCGGAGGGTACGACACACACCGTTGTTGTAATCGTAGGGTGGCGCCCGTGTCCTGCGCCCGGGGCTCCGCCCCCGGCGCATTTAATGGTGGGGGGGTCGGCCCCCACCAGTTGCAAGTGCAACGACGTTGTACATGCGGGCGCATAGCGCCCAAATGTACAACAGCGGTGTAACCCATTGATGTGCATGCGGCAGGCCGCATACACACCAATGGTGTAGTTCTGGGCGCCGCCATAGACGGCTGCGCCGTCTGTGCCGGCCCATAGTCTCGTGCCGGCCCAGCGCAATGGCGCTGAGCAGGCACGATGCACGCAGAAGTACAACGCCGCTGTCGCTATGAGGCCCTATGGCGCTGTGCGCCAATGGGCTCTATGGCGCGAGAAGTACACCGGCGGTGTCAATGCGTGCGCCTGCGGCGCTCGCATTGCACACTATCGGTGTGCGTCGTTGCAAGTGCAACGTCGATGTGCAAGGGGCGAAGCCCCTGCATACGACACTAAGCGACCATCGGCCGCCGCTAGGCGGGCGCCTGGGCGCAGGCCCACGTGCTCAATGACGATGTGTGTCGTTGCTACCCTGGAGCTATTCGAGGTGTGCGTGCTTGCTACACCGTGGCTATGTGCTGCATGCGCTGTGGTGTGTGCTGACCAAGAACTACAACAGCAGTGTGAGTGTGTGAGCCATGGTGCCCCTATGGGACTGGGAGTAGTCGCATCAATCAGTACTGGGCGCCGATTCGGAGCCCCTGTGTGTGCCAGTGTGTGCGGCCATGGATGAGCAACTGGAGCTGTTGACCGAGGCGTTCGAGAGGCAGGAGATCGTGCAGGAGCAGTACGAGGCCGAGATCAGACGGCGCTATGGGCGCATGTTCCGGCGCTTCGTGTTGGACAGGAACGTCGATGTGACCGGTGTGAGTGGAACTGGTGTGGTCGCCGAAGGCGTCGAGTTCAGTGACGGCGTCTGTTGCGTGAGGTGGATGACGGAGTGGCCGTCGAGCGTCGTGTGGTACGAACGAGGACTGGACTCGGTGCTGCACGTGCACGGTCACGACGGCAGGACCGTGGTGCGGTTCCTCGACGGACCGTCGGCCGGCGTACCGCGAGGGCACGATCACTGACGTTGCTACGGTCGCGGACCATGACCAGTGACCAGATCACCTTCACCCGTGTGCCCGTCGTGCCGCTGCACAGCGTGTGCCAGAACCTCGTCGACCGCCTGTGCAAGATCATCGCCGCCCAGTGCGACGGGATCGAACTGGGCGAAGCCGACCATCAACTGGTGCGACGCATCGTCGACTCGGTCGAGGTGCCGGCATGAGCATCGACGAGACCCTGATCTGGGCGTTCTCCCAGAACTTCCACTTCGACCTGGCCAACGCCGCTGTCCACTGCGCACCACCGCGGTACTCACCGTTGACGTTCCGCCTCGCCGAGGCGATCGACGAAGAACGTGATCGGAGAGGAGCGCCGGCGCCGAGCCCGATCATCCTGCCCGAGGTCTACGCTGTCCTGTCGGACCGCGGGCTGTACGAGGAGGACCCAGGGCGATGAACCTGATGACGTTGCAGATCGACGAGGACGAGGCCAAGGCCAAGCTGGCCGAGTACCAACAGGCGCTGCAGCTCGAACGCAACAGTGAGGACGAGGCGATCGCCGCCGGCTACCGGGCGGCGGCGCGGGGACTGCCGGTGGTGCTGTTGAGCCGGGTGTTCGAACTGGGCGGGTGGTTCGACCACGGCCTGCCCAGGTTGGCGATCGCCCGTGCTGACGCCACCACGGTGCGGGTCGAGATCGAAGGGCTGTGGGGCTCGGGCCCACTGGGGCTCGTGTTCCACGACGACGACCGCAGCTCGAACCGAGGCGCCCTGGTGGGCAAGCACACCGTTCGTGTCCAGATGCCACGGCGCGATCACGCCCACAACTCACGGCGCGCCGGGCGCACTACGGTCCCGCTGATCCCTCCCCGCCACCGTCCACGACGCCCACGCCTGCACACCCACCACGTCCTGTGGGAGGTCGAGGCGTGGGATCCGACGCCACCGCGCGACCCGGCCCTCCTCAGGCACATCAGAGGTGACCTGTGGGCTGTCGTGGCGACGTGGGATCTCACCGACCTGGAGCGTGCGGTGCTCTCACAGCGCTCGTGATCCGCAACGGTGAGCCGTGGGTGTGCGTGCTGTGCGACGAGGAGATCGAGCAGTTCGACGCCTGGGTCCCGCTCAACCCTGAGCAGTACGCACACCACGAGTGCAGTCTGCGCTCGGTGCTCGGTGGCATCGGCCACCAGATCGCCCACGACTACTGGTGCATGCAGCGTCGTGATACCGACGCCGGCCTGACGTGGCGCCAGTCGGCGCGCATGGTCAGTGCCCTTGTGGACGTGCTCGGCATCGAGGAGGTCGCGCAGCGAGCTGTCGTGCACGAGCAATGAGGGTGACTACTGTGCCGGCATGCAACGACCGCTGGTCATCATCGCACTGATCGCCCTGGGCGCCTGTGGTGCGCCGCGAGCCAGTGGCGACCCGCCGGCGGGGAACAAGGTGTGGGTGTGCAAGTACGTCGGCACGCCCGGTGTCGACGAGCGCCTGCAGACCGGGCAGAACCCGATCAGCGTCAGTGTGAACTCGATCCCTGACCCTGAGGGCGACGGTGTCCACGTGGGTGATGAGTTCGCCGACGCCCAAGGGCGGTCGTTGGTGATCGCCTTCGACGACGGCGGACCCGAGCCACCGCCGGAGTGCCCCGAGCCGACCAACCCCACGACCACGACGTCGACAACTACGCTGCCACCATCGACCTCCACGAGCACCTCGACCACCTCGTCGTCTACCAGCTCGACCACCACTACCTCCACGATCCCGTCCACCACTTCCTCGTCCACAAGCACGTCGACATCGACCACGACGTCCTCGTCGACCAGCTCGACGACGAGCACCACGAGCCCGCCCACCACGGCACCACCGACCACTGAGCCCGGGCTCATCGTGAGGGTGTTCGAGCCCATCTGCGACGGCGACGTCCCGTACCTCAGCTACGACGTGACGTTCCCCGGGGCGAGCAGTGTGGACAGGATCACGTTCATCAACCCTGACGGGCCCGACGTGACCTACGTCGATCAGCCACTGAGCGGTCGCGTGCTGTGGCCCGGTGCGGTGGTCGGTGAGAACGGTGAACGTGTCACCGTTCTCCAACTCGACTTCGAGCTTC
>JALDXR010000194.1:0-6840 GCA_032154865.1 Nocardioidaceae bacterium | reverse complement strand
CGTGCTGTCGTCGGTCTCGTCGTCGCCGCCGGCGTCGCCGTCCTGGCGGCCGGCTTCGCCTGGCGGCTGTTCGACGACCCGCCGACGTACGACCCCAATACGGCGCTGAGCGAGCAGTGCGACGACGTACCGGACGACGCCGAGCGGATCACCTTGTCGCGTCCGGACGGCATGACGCTCGGCGCGGCGCTCGTCGGCCCGCCCGACGCCCGGATTGGCGTCGTCCTGTGCCAGGGTGCGGGCCAGACCCTCTGCGAGTGGCTGCCGTGGGCCGGCGAACTGGCCGACGCGACCGGCGCCCGGGTGCTGCTGTTCGACCGGCGTGGTCGCGGCAGCTCACCCGGCGAAGCCGACCTCACCGCGGAGCCCGCCGACCTGGCCGGCGCGGTGACGCTCCTTCGCGATCGCGGCGTCGACGAGGTCGGCCTGGTCGCCTCGTCGATGGGGAACTCGGTGATGTTCTCGGCACTCGGCCACGGCCAGGTGTCGCCACCGCCCTGTGCGGTCGTCGCGATCTCGCCGGTCCTGACCTCGAGCGACGCGGCCGGCACCGTGGACGGCACGTCGATGGAGGGCCTGCCCGACAACGTGTGGGTGGCCTACGAGGACAAGAACGACAGCATCATCGCCGGCGCCGACCTGATCGAGTCCCGGGCCGACGAGCTGGGCGTGCCGCCGCCGCACCTGCTTCCGGTCGACACCGCCGACCACAGCATCGGGCTGGTCCAGAACCACGACGAGGTACGGGAGTTCGTCGTCGACGCGATCGGGTCGTGCTAGCGGGCCGGCTCAGTTGGTCCGGAAGAACGCGTTAGCCCGCGGGGAGTACAGCAGGAGCAGGACGATCCCGCTGATCACCGCGCTGACGATGCCCTGCGTCTGGAGCTGCCCCTCCTTCTCAACCGCCACCCAGATCCCTGCGATGAGATTGATCAGGCTGAACGCACCGACCAGGAACCGTGAGATGCCGCCACCGGTGGCGAGGCCGCGCGCGATCACGAGGTAGATCGCCCCGACGACGGCGAGCGAGATCCCGTACCCGAGCAGGTTGTCGCTGGACACCCTGGTCTCCCGGATGAGGTCCCGGTCGTCATGCTGAATCGCGAGGTAGAGCCCGCCGACGAGAGCGAGGAGTCCGTTGATGACGATGAGTACGACGAGAAGCGTCACGCCCAACGGTCGTCGCGCCATGCTCTGCTCCTCGGCGGTCGGTCAGCCTGAACGGTAGCGGAACCGGTACTCGAGGCGCGGCGGATCACGCCGGCGTGACGAAGCAGTCGTCCGACGGCGATCCCTCGAACGGGTACGCGACGGCGAGTGCTCGCGCGGTCCACCTGGCCCGCTTGACGTACCCCGGCGTGGTGAAGTGGATCCCGTCGGGGATAAACCACTTGTTCCGTACTTCGCTCGCCCAGTCGTAGACGCGGAGGTTCGGATACTTCTCGCAGGCGTCTCGCAGGGCTTCGTTCCATTTCAGCATTTCGGTGTTTGCCCATGGCCCGGAGGAGAGCACTGTCTTGACGGTAAGCCACATGGCCGGCTGGCCGTCGATCTCGTCCATGAGTAGCGCAATGCGGTCGTCCAGGTCGACGACGCCACCGGCGTATTGGTTGGCGACTTCGTTGGTGCCCATCGCGAATACCCAGCAACCGTCGTAGCCGTCGTCCATCCGTTTGGCCGTTGCCTCCTGGGCGTTCGGCTGATCCTTGTAGTGCTCGACGATCGAACGGGCTCCGAGGATGTCGGTGTCGACGTTGTCGACCCCGACGTCGCGGTACTGCGCGTCGACCCGCTCCCGGCGGCGGAGCCCGTAGTCCGGGTCCATCAAGCCGATCGACGTGGAGTCTCCGACGTGCACGACGGACGTGCAGGACGTCTCCCATTGGGTCTGGCTGCTGTCGGCGGAATCGGACTCGGACTCGTCGGAATCGGACTGGTCGGAGTCGGACTCGTTGCCATCTGATTTGTGCGCGGCCTTGTCGCGGTCGCCGCGATGACCGCGCTCGACCGGCTCCGGGAGCGGGGGCTCGTCGGTGTTGACCACGCTGCTCGCCGGGTCCTGGTCGGATCCCACGATGAAACTGCACGAGCTCAGGGTGATGACGGCGGCCGCGGTGAGCGCCAGTCCTCCGCGGGCGGGCGTCAGTGCCAGCCGGGTGGTGTTGGTGAGCGCGATCGGCCGGCGCATGGCCTCGACGAATCCGTGCCGTCTGATCGGGTTCTCGATCAGGCGCCACGAGAGGGCCGCCAGCACGAGCGTCAGCGTGACGTGCAGCGCGACGAGTGGGACAGACACCTCTTCGAGCAGACTCTGCGGAGTGAAGGCGACCACCGGCATGTGCCACAGGTAGATCCCGTACGATCGCTCGCCGATCCACCGCATCGGACCGATCCCGAACGCTCGCCCGAGCATCGATCCCGGGTAGGACACGACGGCGACGACGAGGGCGGTGGCGACCGACAGCAGCAGGAATCCGCCGCGATAGAGCGAGATCGAGTAGAAGGTCGTCGAGACGACCATCCACAGCATGACGGCGAGGGCCGCGATACCGACGAGGTCGACGACGACCCGTAGTCCGGCCGGCGGCTTCTCACGAATCCGGGACGGTCGGTAGAGCAACGCCAGCGCCGCGCCTACGAGGAGCTCACCGGCGCGGGTGTCGGTGCCTTCGTACGCCCGCGTGTTGTCCAGCCCCGGGTGAGCGAGGATCGCCAGCAGCAGGAACGAGGCAGCGGCGAGCACGAGCGTGACCTTCGCGACGTCGACGAGGCGCTCCGAAAGCCGCAGCAGCGCCAGCAGAAGCAGCGGCCAGATCAGGTAGAACTGCTCCTCGATGGCCAGTGACCACAGGTGTTCGAGTGGTTGTGGGCCGGCGAAGTAGTCGAAGTAGGAGCCGCCGCCGGCGATCGTCGTCCAGTTGTTGACGTAGAAGATCGCGCTGATCGTCTCGTGCCAACGCTTCGACAACGACTCGGCGTCCACGATCGCCGTGACAGCGAGGACCACCACCAGAACGACGACAAGGGCGGGCAGCAGCCGTCGCGCGCGATGCAACCAGAATCGGCGGAGCTCGAGACTGCCGGTCCGCTCCCACGTCGAGAGCAGGATGCCGGTGATCAGGAATCCACTCAAGGTAAAGAAGATGCTGACGCCCAGCAATCCGCCGGTCAATTGTGGAATAGCGAAGTGATATCCCAAGACAGCAATGACCGCCAGGGCGCGAAGACCGTCGAGTCCTGGAACGTAGGCGTTTGCTTGATCGACTGGGCGTGGCACGCTGCACCCCTCCCAAGACCAGGACAGACAGCGCGGAAAATCAAGCTAGCACCGGCGTTAGTGATAACCGTGGACCGTTAATCTCGGCGTGTCTTGACGGAATTGGCTCTTGCCACGGCGATACGGCTGCTCGACGCTTGGCGCATGGACGACACCATCAAGCTGTTCACCGTCATCGTGCTGATCTCGCTGCCGACGGTGATGTACGGCGGCTACTCGTTGCTCCGCCTCGGGGTCGGCGGCAAGCTCGACGCGTTCCAGACGACGTACTTCCGGGCCGGTCATGCGCATGCGGGCGTGCTGCTCGTGCTCTCGCTGGCCGCGCTCGACGTGCTCGCCCGGACCGACTTGGGCGACGGCGCGGTGTGGACGGTCTGCCTCCTGCTGGCGATCGGCACGATCGCCCAATCGGGCGGGATGTTCCTGCACCTGGCGATCGGTGGACCGGGCAAGTGGTCGGCCGGCAACTGGGTCACGACGGCGGGCGCCGGCTGCCTCGCGGTCGCGCTGCTGACCCTCGCGTACGGCGTGGCGACCACCTGACCGCGCTGTGACGGAGTCCATCGCCAGCGCTGCCGACTACGCCGCCGCTCAGGTCGCCGCGGTACGCGATGACCCGGCGGCCCGATTCGCCTTGCTCCGGTCGCTGTACGAGGCGGCGCCGGGCCGACCCGAGTTGCACCTGCCGTACCGGCGAGCAGAGCCTCGGATTCGAGATCGAGGGCACCATGCGCCGCTTCGGCTACGGAAACGGCGCATGGATGGACGCGATCATGATGGGTCGGCTCCGAGAGGACTGGGCCCCGGACGGACGTCGCCGGACGCGGCTCAGTGCACGTCCTACCAAGGTGTAGCATCGCGTCCATGCCCGAGAACGACGACCTTGATCCGGCCGCCAACACGCAGATGTTCCAGGCCTTCGTCGATCGTCCCGAACCCGAGACGTCACGCTGGAGGCGAGTAGCCCTAGCCGGCGGTGCCATTGCCGGGTTGGCCGTCGTGGTGGCGCTCGCCTGGCTCGCGCTGGGCTGAGGTCACCGCCGCCTTCGACGCCGGGCGTCACTGTATGGGCGGTAGGTCCTTGTCTTCGGAATACTCCGCGAGGACGGTTCCGTCGGCCGCATAGACCGTGAAGGTCAGCTCGCCGCGGGAGTTGTCACAGACGTTCGGCTCGCAGCCGCCTTCCGGGACGGCGGCGTGGTTGACGACCGTTCCCGCGAAGGCGAACCAGCGGTCGTTGACCGCAACCTCATGCTCTTCGCCGGTCGCGTCGGTGATCACCATCCGCTCGGCGGGTTCAGGGCCGGACAGCCAGCCCGTGGCGAGGCAGTCGGCGACCCACCGACCCGGGCGGTCTTGCTCACACCATGACGGCTCGACCAAGTAGTCGCCGAACATCTCGCCGGTGCGCTGGAGCGTCTCCGGAGTGACGAGTTGTACGTCATAGGTGGTGTAGGTATTGGGATCAGCGAAGAACCTGTCGAGGTCCAGGACGCCGCGCTCGTTCAGGTACTGGCTGTTGAGTTCGCACTGCGCCAGGTCGCCATCGGTCCTCTGGAGCAGGGCCGCCAGCCGTCCGTCCTGGCTGTCGGCGACGAGCACCTGCCAGTCGGCGAAGTCCCAGCCGAGGAAGCGGCCGCAGGCCTCGCGTACGCCGGCGGCATCGTCAGATGCCGGCAGCGGTAGCTCGATCTTCCCCACCGTGTCCTCTAAGCCGGCCTGCGGGATGAGGCAGCGCGTGTGTTCCATGGTTTCGCCGTAGGGGAATTTCGACCAGTTCCCGACTTCGATCTGGTTGCCTTCGAACCACGGGCCGTCCTTGCCGCGCAGGTCGACCGTCAGATCGGTGGGACCGTAGAGGTTGTGCCAAATGACGGTGCAGCGGCGCTCCGCCTCAGCATGGGACACCTCAGCACCCCCGCGCAGGTGGACCCGCCAGTCAACGTGGCCGTCGGCGTTGCGGTCGACGGTGTTGTGCTCTGCTACCGGGGCGGACGGACCGTCGTTCGGCCGCTGCTCGCTCCCGTCGATCGTTCCGGGCAGCCAGATTGCTGCAGCCACGATGACGAGGGCGGCCGCGGCGGCGATCAGTCCCGTGGCTGCGGCACCGCGTCGACGCCGGCGTCGCACGCCCTGCCGGTACAGCTGAGCTCCGTCGATGCTGTCGCCGACAGGCACGCTGTCGGCGAGCTGGTCGAGTCGTTCCCGCAGCTGGGTGGCGTTGTCGTCTGCTGGCAGATTCATGGAACGTCCCTCCCCGCAGCAGGCGAGTTTCGTGCGATCGCGGTGTCGTCGGTCCAGCCGAGGTCTTGACGAAGCTGGGCGTAGGCGCGGCTGGCCCGGCTCTTGACGGTGCCTTGCCGGCATCCGAGCAGGTCCGCGATCTCGGCCTCGTTGAGGTCCTGCCAGTACCGGAGAACCAGCACGACGCGCTGTTTCGGCGGCAGGCTCGTGAGTGCTCGTCGCAGGTCAGTGAGCTCGGCTGACGCGTCGGCAATGTCGGCTGTCGCTGGGTCCGCGTGGTCGGACGACAGGTGCAGGTTGAACGGTTGCCTGCGTGCCCTCCAGGCAAGCCGGGCCATCACCTTGCGGATATAGGCCTCGACTCCCAGGGGATCGAGCCGCTCCCACGCGGGAAGACAGCGCAGAAGGGCCTCCTGCACGAGATCTTCACCAGCGGCGCGATCCCCGGCAAGCATGAAGCCGAAACGAGCCAGGTCCCGATGGCGCGCGGCGACGAACGAGGCGACCTCTTCCTCAGTGCTGGCCACAGACCCCCCTTAACGGGCAGTTTCGGGGCTTCTACATAGTGATAGTCCCGCTCGCGGCGTCGGGTTCCATCGGAGAACGATATTTCGAAGTCAATGCTGGATCAGGCCGCCGACCGGGACCGGAGCGTCACAGCCGGTCTCCTCTGCGACCTCGCGGATCACCGCATCGAACGGATCCTCGGCGTGCTCGACCTTGCCGCCTGGGAGACTCCAGGTGGACTCGCCCGTCGGGGATACATGACGGGCGAGTAGCACTCGCTCGTCCTCGATACACACGGCGTATGCCGCCAGCCGGAAGCTCATCCTCGTACCTCCTGCTGGCCCACCCCCATGGCTGCCTGGATCGGGAACTCCTGACGTCACAGGAGCTGCCGACTAGGCGAATCGCTTGATGAAGTCGAGGGTCGTCTGGGCGACCTCACGCCAGCCGTGGTCGATGGTGAGGGAGTGGCCGCGGTTGGGGATCTTCACGATCTCGGTGACGCCGGGGTTGTGTTTTTGCCGTTTGTAGGCGGCATTCGCGATGGCCCACGGCACGGTGTGGTCCTTCTCGCCGTCGATGATCAGCAGGGGGCCACGGTCGGGGTTCTTGGTGTCGACCTTCGCCTCGGTCCACGGGTTGAGGTTCGCGTTGCCCATCTGCACCAGGGCGATCCCGGAGCCGGCGACATGGTACTTGTCGTAGAGCTCCTTCGACTCCTGTTCGTCCAGCGCGTTCGTCCAGCCGTACTTGAACTGGTCGTACGTGAGCGTGAGTGCGCGGCCCCGCGTGCGTGGGTCGACCAGGAACGG
>JALDXR010000193.1:0-6845 GCA_032154865.1 Nocardioidaceae bacterium | reverse complement strand
GCACGCCGATGACGAAACAGCCGGTGACGTTGACGGTGAACGTGCCCCACGGGAACACCGAGGCATGGCGGGATTGGATCGCCCGGTCTGCCAGATAGCGAAGCGGTGCACCGAGAGCGGCGCCGATCGTCACGAGGAGGAAGCTCACGAGCCGACCGTCTCCCTCGCCCGGTCATGGACGGAAGCGTGTCGCGGTCCGATTGCGTAGCGGGTGAGTGTCGCGGTGGTCCACACGGCGACGAGTGCGGCTGCGGGCGTCGCGGCGAGGTAGACCAGCGCCATCCGAGGTGCGCCGGCGCCGACCGCCTGGTTGATGTCGAAGACGTACGTCGAGAAGGTGGTGAAGCCGCCGAGAACACCCACGCCGAGGAACGGGCGTAGCAACCGCTGCCGCGTCCAGATGTGCTCGATGAGCACCATCAGCACGCCGATCAGGCCACAGCCGGACACATTGATGCCGAACGTCGCCCAGGCGAAACCATCCGCCGGATGGGGGAAAGCGAGTTCGAGACCGTGGCGGGCGGTGGCGCCGATGACGCCGCCGATCGCGATCAGTGCCAGCAGTCGGAACGGCCCGTCGACCAGCTCGCGGCGCTGCAACGGGACATGGAGATCGACATCGGGGTCAATCGCTTCGCCGGCGTGGTTCATGGGGTCAGCCATGTCAATCCTCCTATCAGCTACGAGGTCGTTCACTGATAGGGACCATTGGCGACGACAGTGCCGCGATTCTCCGGCTCCCAGCCGGACGGCGAGACCCACCGCCGACCCATGATCTACTGCGGGCTCGGCCAGCCTAGCCGACGACGGAGGTCCGGCCGGCCGCCGGAGCCGCGTGACGACTACCGCGCGCCGGTGGTTTGCTCTCCGGGCTCCAGAAGCTCGAACCCCGTGACGACGACGGGCTCGATGCGGACCACGAAGCTTTCCTCGTGCGACCGCCACGGCCGAACGATCTGGGGATAGCGCGCGATCTCCACCGGGTCGTCGACTATCTCGGCCTGGCCGGTCAGCGTCACGCTCCAGCCCACGTAGGTCTCAGGATCGATGACGTCGGCCGAGTAGGCGACCACGTTACCCGCCGCCTCCTTCAACACCGCATCCATGCCGCGGTGGCCCCGCACGATGACACAGCCGTCGTCGACGATGTGGTTCACCGGAAGAATGGCCGGCAGTGCCTCATGGGTGAAGCTGATTCGGCCGAGCGTCACGCTGTCGAACAGACGCAGGGCTTCGCCGTGCGCCAATGTGCGGTTGGTCATTCCACTCCCTCTCAGATGGGGTCACGTCGGCTGAGCCGGGTGAAGCGCGTTCTCACCCACTAGCGAATATCTGGCACGAGGCAACGGCCAAGCCTAGAGGCGAAGGTCCCCACCTCGACCTGCGGCCCGAGATAGGCCCGCCACAAGGGGCCAAGAGGGGCATGCTGCCGGGGTCAGGTGCGTGGCTCGGGTAGTGGATTGAGCGCAGGTGCGGACGTCTGGGAGGAAGGTCACGGGCCCCGGGGCCGGCCGCGTCGGCGCTGCAGCGGTGTCTAGAAGATGCGGTTGGCGATCTCCGCCGGGGCCGTCAGCAGCTGCTTCAGCTCGTCGTCGACCTTTATTGCGGTCAAGTGACAGCCCGCCATCTCCAGGGAGGTGCAGAACTCACCCACGTAGCTGCGGAAGACCGAGATGCCCTGGTCGGCGAGCCGCTTGTGGGCGATGCCGTACAGCAGGTAGAGCTCGCTGATCGGCGTGCCGCCGAGACCGTTGATCATCAGCGCGATCTCGTCACCGGACTCGAACGGCAGGTCCGGAATCACGGCGTCGAGCAGGATGTCGACGATCTCGTCCGCGCTCGCCAGCTTGACCCGCTCGCGGCCGGGCTCGCCGTGAATGCCGATCCCGATCTCCATCTCGTCGTCGCTGATCTCGAACAGCGGCGTGCCGCGTACGGGCGGCGTGCACGAGCTCAGCGCGATGCCCATGGTCCGTACGTTGGCGATGACCTTCTCGCCGATCCGGACCAGCTCGTCGAGCTCCGCGCCGTTGTCCGACGCCGCACCGACTGCCTTGATGACGAAGAAGTTCCCCGCCACGCCACGACGTCCGACGGTGTAGGTGGAGTCCTTGACGGCCACGTCGTCGTTGACCAGAAGCGTGCCGACGTTCATCCCTTCGGCCTCGCACATCTCCTTGGCCATGTCCCAGGCCGTGCGGTCGCCCGTGTAGTTGTTGACGATGTGCAGGATGCCCTTGGGGGAGTAGAGCAGCTTGCTCGTCTCGTAGACGAACTCGACGGGCGGCCCGGCGAAGACGTCACCTGGGCAGGCGCCGTCGAGCATGCCTGGGCCGACGGCCATCGTGTGGGCCGGCTCGTGCCCGGAGCCGGAGCCCTGAATGACGGTGACCTTGTCGTCCTTGGGGATGTCGGCGCGATAGATGAGGTTGTACTTGGGCTCGTACTTCAGTGATCCGCCGCTCGCCAGCTCGATGCCGGTGAGCATCTCGGGTACGAACTGTCGTGGATCGTTCACGAACTTCTTCACGGCTCGGTCTCCTATTCGGTGTGTGCTTCGCGCCAAGCGGCGCTGACTGCTTGCAGGATCACGCCCACTGCAGTGGCCCCCGCATCCACCGAGTCGCGGCTGCGCTCGCCGGTGTAGGCGGCTCGTCCGCGCATGGCGAGCATTCCCAGGGTTTCTTCGGCGGCCTTGACCGCAACGTCGGCGGCATCCTGGATGGCGGCGACGCCGTCATCGGTGACGCCGGCCGCGAGGCTTTGCTCGAGGCTGTCCACGGCTGGGACCAGCGCGTCGAGCAGCGTCTTCTCCCCAAGCGACGCCTCACCGCGCTGCATGATTCCCTCAATGGCCGCGCGCAGTATGGCGATGAGCTCATCCGATGTCAGCTCGGTCCTGTCGCCGGCCGCAGCGGCGGCCCGAAGGAACGCCGTTCCCCAGATCGGGCCGCTCACGCCACCGACCTTGCCGGCGATCACAAACCCGACCCGCTTGAGGATCGCTCCGATACTGCTCTTGTCGAACGTGTCGTAGTCGGCGAGCACAACTTCGAACCCGTTCCTGAGCGAGTAACCGAAGTCGCCGTCGCCGGCAACGGCGTCGAGCTGGGCGAAGTAGTCTGCGTTGTCGACGATCGTCTTGGACATCGTCATGATGACGAGGTCGACGTCATCGAGCGCAGTACGTGTCATAACCAACCTCCTCCGATGCCGTGGCGTGGGTTCGTGTCTCGTCAGGGCGCGAGGCAACGTTCCAGATCCGCCAAGGTGATGTAGTTGCCTGGGGTGGCCGAACCGCGATTGGCGATGACGCGGGTTCGCTCCCCCTCCGGGTCGCCCAATGACGAGACGACCAGGATCGCTTCGCTGTTGTCCTCCTTCTCGGTGTATCCGTTCACGGTCATCACGCAGCGCAAGCCGGCGGATGTCGCCGCCAGCAATCCGTTGCGCGAGTCCTCGACGACCAGCGCCTCCGCTGGTGACACGTGGAGCCGCTCCAGGGCGAGCAGGTAGATGTCCGGAGCGGGCTTCTTGTGGGCGACGACATCGCCGGCCAGCACGACGTCGAATCGCGCGGCGCGCTCGGGCCCAGCGGCTCGCTCGAGGATGGCGCGTACCGACGGCTCGGCCGAGGTCGATGCGACCGCGACCTCCCAACCGTCGTCCTGTGCCTCGGCGATGATCCGCGTGATCCCCGGCCGAGTCGGCAGCAGGCCGGCGGCGACCATGTCGGTGTAGATCGCCGTCTTGCGTTTGTGCCACTGGGCGAGGACGTCGGCCTGTTCCTCGCGGGACTCCGGGAGGCCGTTAGCCCTGGCGAACTCCGGCGTCAGCTCGGTGGCCATCCGCTCCTTGCCACCGGCGGTCTTGAGCTTCTCGGCGTACGTCTCCTCGGACCACTCGACCGGCAGTCCGAACTCGGCGAACGTACGGTTGAACGCGACCCGGTGTCCGTCGCGTTCGGTGTCGGCCAGCACACCGTCGCAGTCGAAGACGAGGGCGTTCACCATGCCCGACCCTCACTGCTGAACAGCCGGATGTGCTCGCGGGTCATCTCCATCACGGCCTCCCGCTGCACGCGGAACTGCGAAGGCGGGTCGTACTTGCCCGGGTTCTCCGTCATGAAGTCGTAGCCGGACTGCATCAGCCGGATCTTCAGCGCGGTCGAGATGTTCACCTTGGCGCACCCACGAGAGATCAGATCGGTGAACTGGTCGGCGCTCATGCCGGTGCCACCGTGCAGCGCGACCGGAATGCCGGTCGCCTCCACGATGTCGGTCACTCGCTGGCTGTCCAGCTTGGGCGCTCGCTGGTACATGCCATGGGCGTTCCCGATCGCCGGTGCGAAGACATCGACGCCGGTGGCCTTGATGAAGTCGACCGCGGTCGCCAGGGACTGCTCGGACTCGACCTGCTCGTCGCCGATGTCCTCGACTCGCTTGAACCCCTCGATTTCGCCCTCGACCAGAGCACCGTACGGACGAGCCTCGGCCACCACCTCGGCACACTGGCGTTCGTTCTCCTCGACACTGAGGTGCGAGGCGTCGAACAGTACGGAGTTCCAGCCCTTCTCGAGGCACAGGCTGATCACTTCGCGGTCGGGGCAGTGGTCCAGATGCAAGGCGACCGGCACGTCGACGGAGTCCGCCATGGCGCGCCACATCGCGTACAAGACGTCCGCGCCGACCGACTTCACCGTCTTCAGCGACGTTTGCACGATCATCGGCGAGCGGAGCTCCTCGGCGGCCGCCAGCACCGCTTCCATACTGAGGTCGTTGACGACGTTGATCGCCGCGACTCCGTACCGCTCGTCAAAGGCACGGGCGAGGATGTCCTGCGTGGGGACGACGGGCATCAGTTGCCTCCTGTCCGGGCTAGGTCGAGGACCATGTGGGCGTTCGATTCGTCCAAGATGAGGACGTCGACGATCCCGGCCCGGAGGACGCCCAGGATCGCGCGCGGCTTCTCCGAACCGCTCACCGCGGCGACGACGGTCGGGATGGCACGGAGTTCGTCGATCGACAGGCCGATGACCCGGCTGCTGTGCGGCGCGACGATGTGCGCACCGTTGATGTCCACATAGTTGCCCAGCACGTCGCCGACCGCGCCCTGCTTTCGCAGGGTCCGCATCTCGGCCGTGGTCAAGCAGCCGCTCCGCACCATGGTGCAGCTGTCATCGGCTCCACCGATGCCCAACAGGGCGATGTCGGCGCTGGCCGCGACCTTCAGTGCGTGCGCCACGGCGTCCTGCTCGAGCAGCCGGTCGCGTACCTCAGCGCTCTCCACATACACCGGCGCATACAGGCTCTCGGCCCGTCCATCGCATCGTTGGGCCAAGGAGCGACAGGTCTCGTTGGGGTTGGTCGGCGCATCCACCCGCGGCGATCCGCCCATGGCGCTGGCGAACACGCAGTCGATCGCGGTGTTCGGGCGGAAGTGCCGAGGCACGGCTCCGACGTCTCGCCCGTGGCTGATCGCGACCACACTGCTGTCCACCAGGAGCCGTTCGAGGTAGCCCGCCGCCCGGCGTGCCACGAGGGACCGTTGCTCATCCGCATCCGGGACGCTCGGGCTCACGATGGCCGCCTTCAGGCCGAAGGCGTCGACGAACCGTTTCTCCAGGTCGAGGTCGAGTCCCAACGGGACGTCGATGTGGACTTCCACCACTCCGGTCGCTCGAGCTCGATCCAGCAACCGCTGCACCTTGGGACGCGACAGACCGAACTCGTCCGCGATCTCGCTCTGGGTTCGGCGGTCTACGTACCACTGGCGCGCGATACGGGCCAGCAGCTCGTGCTCTTCACGGTCCAGATCGACCATCGGCAGCCCTCATCTCCGTGAGCAGATGCTCAGCTCCGCGCAGATGCTCACGCCGCGATCATGTGCAAAGGGAGTCGCGAGTCGCCAGGGTCGAACGTCCCCCTCCGACGCAAGCCGGGCGATCAGCCACGTATCCACGCCCGGCCGGCGAATGCCAGCGTCTGGTTGACCGGGTCGTTGCGACGTCCGAGTCTGGAGTACGGATCTCGGGGATCGAGGAGTCGGGTCATGCCTGTCGTGCACGTGAACGGCGTAGACATCTACTACGAGCTGCACGGGGCGGGCGAGCCGCTGGTCCTGGTGCATGGGTCCTGGTCGGACGCGACGCGATGGAGCGCTGTCCTGCCCGGTATGGCCGACTCCTTCCAGGTATTGGTCTACGACCGTCGAGGTCACACCCGCAGCGAGCGACCCGAGACCCAGGGAAGCCTCGATGAGGATGGCGACGACCTCGCCGGTCTTCTGGAGTCCCTTGGACTCGTCCCGGCGCATGTCGTGACGAGCTCGTTGGGCGGAAACATTGCCCTGCGGCTGGCTTGTCGGCGGCCTGGTCTGTTTCGATCGCTGACCTGCCATGAGCCACCGCTGTGGGGCTTGCTCGCCGACGACCCGGAGAGCCAGGCGATCCTGTCGCAAAGCGCCAGGAGTCTGGAGGCCGTCGGTAGCCGAATCGAGGCGGGCGATCACGAGGCTGCGGCCCGGCAGTTCGCCGACGAGGTCGCCTATGGTCGCGGGGTCTGGGACCAGCTGCCTCCTGAGGTCAAGCAGATCTTCGTGCGGAACGCGCCGACCTTCCTCGACGAGCTGCGCGACCCCGATCAGGTCACGATCGACGCGGATGCCCTGCCGGCGCTTGAGATGCCGGTACGGCTCACCCAGGGATCAGAGAGTCCGCCGGTGTTCGCGCGCGTGATCGATCGGCTCGAGAGCCTGACCCCCACCGTCACGCGCGAGACGATCCCAGGCGCCGGCCACATTCCGCAGGCCACGACACCGGACGTCTACGTCGAAGTCACGAAGCG
>JALDXR010000192.1:0-6875 GCA_032154865.1 Nocardioidaceae bacterium | reverse complement strand
AGTTCCGTACGTCGTCGTGGATCGCGATGATGTTCAGCGCCGGCATGGGCATCGGGCTGATGTTCTGGGGTGTCGCCGAGCCGCTCACGCATTACGTCACCGAGTCCGCGGTGGTGCCGGATCCGGAGACCAAGGAGGCCATGCGCACCGCCATGGCCACCACGCTCTTCCACTGGACCCTGCACCCGTGGGCGATCTACGCCGTGGTCGGTCTGGCGATCGCGTACGGCACGTTCCGCAAGGGCCGTTCGCAGCTGATCAGCCAGGCGTTCCGGCCGATCCTGGGTCGCCACGCTGACGGTCCGGGTGGTCGCGCCATTGACATGATGGCGATCTTCGCGACCCTCTTCGGCTCGGCCGCGTCCTTGGGCTTCGGTGCCCTGCAGATCGGCGCCGGCATGGAGTTCAACGGCTGGGTCGACACCGTGAGCCGGACCGGTCTGGTCCTCATCATCACCGTGCTGACCGTGGCCTTCGTGCTCTCCGCGGTGTCCGGCATCGAGCGCGGCATCCAGTGGCTGTCCAACATCAACATGGTGCTCGCGCTCCTGCTCGCCGCCTTCGTCTTCGTCGTCGGTCCGACCCTGCTGATGCTGAACCTGGTGCCGACGTCGATCGGGGACTACCTGGCCACGCTGCCCGAGATGGCCTCGCGTACCGACGCCAGCGGCGGCGCGTCGATGGCCGGCTGGCTGTCCGGCTGGACGATCTTCTACTGGGCCTGGTGGATCTCCTGGACGCCGTTCGTCGGCATGTTCATCGCGCGGATCAGCCGGGGCCGGACGATCCGGCAGTTCGTCGCCGGTGTCTTGCTGGTGCCGAGCCTGGTGAGCCTGCTGTGGTTCGCGATCTTCGGCGGCGCCGGCATCTTCCAGCAGGACCAGACCGGCGACCTGACCGAGGAGGGCGGCGTGGTCAACTCCAACTTCGCCCTCTTCCACCTGCTCGACCACTACCCGATCGCGTCGATCACGGCCGTCCTGGTGATGATCCTGGTCGGCATCTTCTTCGTCTCCGGCGCCGATGCCGCGTCCATCGTGATGGGCACGTTGTCCGAGAAGGGCAGCATCGATCCGTCCCGGCCGATCGTCATCTTCTGGGGCGCCGCGACCGGTGCGGTGGCGGCGATCATGTTGATCCTCGCCGACCCGACGGAGGCGAGCGAGGCGTTGACCGGCCTCCAGAACCTCACGACCGTGGTGGCGCTGCCGTTCGCCCTCGTGATGGGTCTGCTGTGCGTCTCGCTCTACAAGGACCTGCGCAGCGACCCGATCATCCTGCGCGAGGACCGCGGGACGGTCCTGGTCGAGGACGCGGTCGAGAGCGGCATGGAGAGGCACGGCGAGGACTTCGGCCTCGTCGTCGAGCCGGTCGAGAACGGCGAGCCGGAGCGGGTGGATCGCTGATCGATTACCACGTTCTCGTGGTACGTACGCACTCTGCATGGGATCGACGCCATGCGAAGTGACAAGACACCACGAGAACGTGGTAACCGTGGGGCAGGTGGTGGACGCCTCAGCGTGCCCGGCTGCGTGCCTTGGCGCGGTCGGCGGCGTCGAGGACGACCTTGCGGAGCCGGATCGCGGTCGCAGTGACCTCGACGCACTCGTCCGCGCGGCAGTACTCCAGCGACTGTTCGAGTGACATCCGGCGTGGCGGGATCAGCCGCTCCAGCTCCTCGGCCGTCGACGAGCGCATGTTGGTGAGCTTGCGCTCCTTGGTGATGTTGACGTCCATGTCGTCGGACCGGGAGTTCTCGCCGACGATCATGCCTTCGTAGACCTCGGTGGTCGGCTCGACGAACAGCTGCCCTCGCTCCTGCAGGTTGAACATCGCGTACGTCGTGGCGGCGCCGGGCCGATCGGCGACCAGCGATCCGGTCGGTCGAGTACGCAGGTCGCCGAACCACGGCTCGTACCCTTCGAACACGTGATGCGCGATGCCGGTGCCGCGCGTCTCGGTGAGGAAGTCGGTCCGGAAGCCGATCAGGCCGCGGGCCGGGACGAGAAACTCCATCCGCACCCAGCCGGTGCCGTGGTTGACCATCTGCTCCATACGGCCCTTGCGGGCGGCGAGCAACTGCGTGACGGTGCCGAGGTAGTCCTCGGGGCAGTCGACCGTCAGCCGTTCGACCGGCTCGTGTCGCTTGCCGTCGATGTCTCGGGTCACGACCTGGGGCTTGCCGATGGTGATCTCGTAGCCCTCGCGGCGCATCTGCTCGACCAGGATCGCCAGGGCGAGCTCGCCGCGACCCTGCACCTCCCAGGCGTCGGGGCGATCGGTCGGCAGCACCCGGATCGAGACATTGCCCACCAGCTCCCGCTCGAGTCGGTCGCGGACGAGCCGGGCGGTGACCTTGGCGCCCTTCGTACGCCCGGCCAGCGGCGACGTGTTGGTGCCGATCGTCATCGAGATGGCCGGCTCGTCGACCGTGATGAGCGGCAGCGGCCGCGGGTCGTCGAGGTCGGCCAAGGTCTCGCCGATCGTGATGTCGGGGATGCCGGCGATCGCCACGATGTCGCCGGGACCGGCCTGGTCGCCCGGCACCCGGTCGAGTGCCTCGGTGACCAGCAGCTCGGTGATCTTGACCGGCTCGATCGAGCCGTCGCGGCGGCACCAGGCCACCTGGCTGCCCTTGGTGAGCGTGCCCTCGTGGACCCGGCACAGCGCCAGGCGGCCGAGGAACGGCGACGCGTCGAGGTTGGTCACCTGCGCCTGGAGCGGCGCGTCCTTGGTGTACGTCGGCGCCGGCACCGTGTCGAGGATGGTGAGGAACAGCGGCTCGAGATCGTCGCCGTTCGGCTGCTCTCCATCGCCCGGTGCGGTCAGGGCGGCGCGACCCGACTTCGCCGAGGCGTACACGATCGGGAAGTCGAGGGCGGTCTGATCGGCGTCCGGGTCGAGCAGGTCGAGGAAGAGCTCGTACGTCTCATCGACGACCGCCGCGATCCGGGCGTCCGGCCGGTCGACCTTGTTGACGACGAGGACGACCGGCAGCCGGGCCGTCAGCGCCTTGCGGAGCACGAACCTGGTCTGCGGCAGCGGACCCTCGGAGGCGTCCACGAGGAGCACGACGCCGTCGACCATCGACAGCCCGCGCTCGACCTCGCCACCGAAGTCGGCGTGGCCGGGCGTGTCGATGATGTTGATCGTGACGCCGCCGTCGGGCGCCCCCGGGCCGGCGTAGTGCACCGCGGTGTTCTTGGCGAGGATCGTGATGCCCTTCTCACGCTCGAGATCACCCGAGTCGAGCACGCGCTCGGCGACGTCGCGTTGTTCGCGAAAGGCCCCGGACTGCCAGAGCATCGCGTCCACGAGGGTGGTCTTGCCGTGGTCGACATGCGCGACGATCGCGATGTTGCGCAGGTCGGGCCGGGTGAGTGTGGGCATGGGAGACGTACGGTCCTTCTTCGGGGTGGGATCCGCTAGCCGCGGCGGCACCAGTGTACGTGCCCTCGCTCACTCGCTTTTGCGCACTTGTTGTGGGTCTCAGGGCGCTCACACCAACATCTACTGCGCAAAAGCGCGGGGGATCACGGACCTCGGCATACGCGTGACCTGGTCATATCGGGCTACCATGGCGACGGCGCCAGGTGACAGAAGGCCTGTGCACGGATTGATCGGAACGGCCCGAGGAGGTGATTCGCGTGAGACGCGAACCTCCTAGTTGCCCAATCCCATCCCGATTCCTTCGGCGGCGCCGACCTCGTACGTGACTGCGTAACGGGTGGGCCGGCGCCCGATCTCGTACGAGAGCGAGGTGCATCATGTCCGAGCACAAGACCTCCGACCGCAGGCTGGCGGTGCTGCGACCGTTCGCCGGCCGCGGCCCGCGATCCCGGCGCAACTCATCGACCCCTGAGCCGGTCGAGGACGACTCGACCCCGAAGTCTCCGACCAGGCCGGAGGCAAGCGTCGTCGACTCCGCGATCTATCGCGACGGCGACCGGATCGCCTCACCCAAGACGCTGGCGAAGACGTACAAGCTCCTCGACCGGGAGCCGGACACGATGGCCTGGATCGGCCTCTATCGGCCCAACGAGCAGCAGCTGGCGTCGCTCGCCGACCAGTTCGACCTGCACGAGCTCGCCCTCGAGGACGCGATCCTGGCCCACCAGCGGCCGAAGCTGGAGCGCTACGACCAGACCCTGTTCGTGGTCCTACGCGCAGCCCGCTACCTGGACGACGTCGAGGAGGTCGAGTTCGGCGAGCTGCACGTGTTCATCGGCGAGAACTTCGTCGTCACGGTCCGGCACAGCGAGTCGCCCGACCTGGGTGCCGTCCGGCGTCGCATGGAGAGCAACCCCGACCTGCTCAAGCGCGGCCCGGAAGCCGTGTTGTACGCGATCCTCGACCGAGTCGTCGACGGCTACTACCCGGTCGTCGTGGGACTCGAGAACGACATCGACGAGATCGAGACCGAGGTGTTCCGCGGCGACCCGTCGGTGTCCCGGCGCATCTACGAGCTGTCGCGCGAGGTGATCGAGTTCCAGCGCGCGACCCGGCCGCTGCTCGACATGCTGACCCGACTGAACGCCGGGTTCACCCGTTACCACGTCGACGAGGAGCTCCAGCGCTATCTCCGCGACGTCCGCGACCACGTCGAGCACGTCACGGAGCGCGTCGACGGATTCCGCCAGCTGCTCCAGGACATCCTGACCGTCAACGCGACCCTGGTGACGCAGAAGCAGAACGAGGACCTGAAGGGACTGGCCGAGGCGGGACACTCGCAGAACGAGGAGATCAAGCGGATCTCCGCCTGGGCGGCCATTCTGTTCGCCCCGACCCTCATCGGCACGGTCTACGGCATGAACTTCGCCGACATGCCGGAGACGTCGTGGAAGTACGGCTATCCGTTCGCGCTGCTCCTGATGGCCGCGACCTGTCTCAGCCTGTACTTCGTGTTCAAGCGCCGCGACTGGCTCTGACCCGCCGTACCCGACCCGCGGAGCCGCAGCCGGCCGTGACGACCAGCCCGTGACTGCCCCACGGAATGTCGCGGACGCCGTACTGGTTGCCATCTCTGGAGGTGCACACGTGGGCGCAGAGCGCGACGTACGACGGGTTGCCATGCTTTCGGTCCACACGTCGCCGTTGGCCCAGCCTGGCTTCGGGGACGCCGGGGGGATGAACGTCTACGTTCTCGAGCTGGCCCGCCAACTCGCCCGGTTCGGGGTGGAATCGGAGATCTTCACCCGGGCGACGTCGTCGGACCTGCCACCGGCTGTCCGGGTCGAGCCCGGCGTGACCGTCCGGCACGTGATGGCCGGGCCGTTCGAGGGGCTGACCAAGACCGATCTGTCCAGCCAGCTGTGCACCTTCGTACGCGATGTGCTGCGGGTCGAGGCGGCGCACACGCCGTACCGCTATGACCTGATCCACTCGCACTACTGGCTGTCCGGCCAGGTCGGTGCGGTGGCGCGAGACCGCTGGTCGGTGCCGCTGATCCACACGATGCACACGATGGCCAAGGTCAAGAACGCGGCCGGCGTCGCGGGCGAGCCACTCGAGCCGCTGACGCGGATCGTGGGCGAGGAGCAGGTCGTCGAGGCGGCCGACCGGTTGATCGCCAACACCAGTGGCGAGGCCGACGATCTGGTACGCCACTACGACGCCGATCCGCGTCTGGTCGATGTCGTGCATCCCGGCGTCGACCTCTCCGTGTTCGCGCCACAGCCTCGGCAGGCGGTCCGCGACGAGCTCGGTCTGCCCGCCGACGCCCGGGTGCTGCTGTTCGCCGGGCGACTGCAACCGCTCAAGGCGCCGGACGTCCTGCTTCGCGCCGCCCGAGAGCTGCTCGATCGTGAACCCGGTTTGGCCGAGCGGCTCGCGGTCGTCGTGGTCGGCGGTCAGTCCGGCGACGGCGCGGACCAGGTGCATGCGTTGCGGCAGCTGGCAGCCCAGCTGGGCATCGGCGACCTGCTGCGACTGGAGCCCGCGCAGCCGCCCACGCGGTTGGCCCGGTGGTACTCCGCGGCCGACCTGGTCTGCGTCCCCTCCTACAGCGAGTCCTTCGGCCTGGTCGCGCTCGAGGCACAGGCCTGCGGTACTCCGGTGGTCGCGACCGCGGTCGGCGGCCTGCCGACAGCCGTACGCGACGGACGCACCGGTCGGCTGGTGGACGGTCACGACCCGGCCGAATGGGCCCAGATGCTCGACGAACTGCTCTCGGCCCCGGCCCGGCTGAGTCTGATGGGTCGGCGGGCGGCGCGGCATGCGGCCACCTTCGGGTGGGATCGGACTGCGCGCGAGACCATGCGGGTCTACCGTGCTGCCATGGCCGAGCTCCCACGCCCGCGCATCGCCGTTTCATGAGCGATGACCCGCGCGAAAGCGCGATCGACGTCGTCCGCGACTACCTGCAGTCGAGCGAACTGACGTACGCGGACCTGGGCGACGGCGTCATCGAGATCGAGCTGCCGGGGGAGCGCAAGCTCAAGACCACCTGCCGTCTCGAGTTCGGCCGGCACGCGCTGGCCCTACACGCCTTCGTCGCGCGCAACCCGGACGAGAACCACGAGGCGGTCTACCGCTGGCTGCTGGAGCGCAACCTCAAGATGTACGCGGTGGCCTTCGCCGTCGACCACAACGGCGACATCTTCCTGGATGGACGGCTGCCGCTCGAAGGCGTCACCGCCGCCGAAGTGGATCGGCTGCTCGGATCGGTCCTGAGCTACGCCGACGAGTCGTTCAACACGATCCTCGAGCTCGGCTTCGCCTCGTCGATCCGCAAGGAGTGGGAATGGCGGCAGGCCCGCGGCGAGTCGACCCGCAACCTCGAGGCCTTCCGCGGCTGGCTCGAGCGCGGCTGACCCCCTCGCGTCGCTGTCCGAGTGACGGATCGTCTGCTCGGTAGGCTCGGCGCCATGAGTGCG
>JALDXR010000191.1:0-6914 GCA_032154865.1 Nocardioidaceae bacterium | reverse complement strand
TCGAACTCCTTGCCGAGCGGGCCGGCGCCCAGAGCGATCCCCGTAGCCAGGGCCAGGAAGATCGCAACGATGGAGATGACGTGATAACGAAAGTCGATCACTAGAAGAGTCCCTGTAACCAGTAGACAAAGTCGTCCCAGCGGGCGTCCAGGACGTCGAGCCATTCCCGGCCGGTCGGGCTCGCGGCGATCGCGACCATGAGGGCCAACACACCGGAGATGAGGAACAGCATCAGATGCCAGGTGCGTACGCGGTGGTGGTAAAGCCGTCCGACCCCCTTGGCGTCGACCAGCTTCGGACCGACCCGGAGGCGCGTGAGGAAGGTGCTCGCCATGCCGGACCGGCCCTTGTCGAGGAACTCGACGAGCGTGGCGTGCGAGCCCACGGCCACGATCAGGCTGGCGCCCTTGTCGTCGGCGAGCAGCATCGCGATGTCCTCGCTGGTGCCGGTGGCCGGGAACACCACTCCCTGGAGTCCCATGCGCTCCAGCCGCTCGAGGCCCGGCGCGCGTCCGTCCCGGTAGGCGTGCACGATCAGCTCCGCGCCGCATTGCAGCGTCGTGTCGGAGACCGAGTCCATGTCGCCGATGATCAGGTCGGGCGTGTAACCGGCCTCGACGAGCGCGTCGGCGCCACCGTCGACGCCGACCAGGATCGGCCGGTACTCCCGGATGTAGTGGCGAAGGGCGGCCAGGTCCTCCCGGTAGTCGTACCCACGCACGACGATCAGGGCATGGCGGCCCTCCATGCCGGTCTGGATGTCCGGCACGCCGACACCGTCCAGGAGCAGTGCACGTTCGCGCTTGAGGTACTCCATGGTGTTGGCGGTGAAAGCCTCGAGCTGGACCGAGAGCCCCGCACGGGCCTCGACCATGAGCTCCATGATTCGCTGGGCGTCGAGCACCGCACCCTTGGCCACCACCAACTGACCGCGATAGATCGTGTCCTCGACGATGCGGATGTGCTCACCCTCGTCAAGGGTCTTGAAGATCTCCGGCCCGACGTTGTCGAGAAGCGGGATGCCTGCGGCCGCGATGATCTCGGGCCCCAGATTGGGGTAGCGGCCGGAGACCGACGTGGAGACGTTGACCACGGCGGCGACCTGGCAGGCCACCAGAGCCTCGGCGCTCACCCGGTCGATGTCCATGTGGTCGATGACGGCGATATCGCCCTGTCGCAACCGTTTTGTCAGGTTTTTGGTACGGCGATCCAGCCGCGCGACTCCAGACACCCCAGGTTCGTCCGCGGCCCGCGACTTGCGAAGAACGGGCAGCTTCATTGGCATCATCCTGCCATGTAAGGGGCGCTGAGGCCGGGAGGCGGGGTAATCGCGTTGCGAGCGGGCGGCCGTCTCACGCCGTGGGAGTATTGTCCCGCTCACCGGCAGCGAGGTCCAGCAGTTCTTGGGCGTGCGCCTCGGCGGTCGCCGAACCCTCGAGCCCGGCCAGCATCCGCGACAGCTCCCGCACCCGGGCCGCCTCGTCCAGCTCGTGGACACCGCTGGTCGTCACCGAGCCGTCGTCGCTCTTGACGACCCGATAGTGCCGGTCCGCGAACGCCGCGACCTGGGGCAAATGCGTCACCGCCACCACTTGCGCCGACCGGGCCAGCCGCGCCAGGCGTTTGCCGACCTCGACGGCAGCGGAGCCACCGATGCCGGCGTCGACCTCGTCGAAGACGAACGTCGGAATGTCGGTCGTGTCGGCCAGCACGACTTCGAGAGCCAGCATGACGCGCGACAGCTCACCGCCACTCGCGGCCTTGCCCAGCGGACGCGGCTGCGCCCCGGGGTTGGCCGCGAGGGTGAACTCCACGTCGTCTCCGCCGTCCGGACCGAGATGCTCGACGCCGGACGAGTCCTCGTCGCCACGCGGCCGCACGGTGACGGTCACCTGGGCCTGCGGCATCGCGAGGTCCGCGACCTCGGCGGTGACCCGCTCGGAGAGCCGGGCGGCGGCCTCGGTGCGGGCCTCGGTCAGCTCGGCTCCGAGCGTCCCGAGGTTTTCGATCAGCTCCTGGCGCTCGGCTTCGAGCTCGTCGACCCGGTCGTCGGCGCCTTCCAGGTCGGCGAGTTGCGCGGCCGCGTCCTTGGCCCAGGTCAGGACCTCGTTGATCGACGATCCGTACTTGCGGGTCAGGGCCGTCAACGCCGCCCGCCGCTCCTGAACCGAGGCGAGCCGCAGCGGGTCCGAGTCGACCGACGAGGAGTAGGCCGCGAGGTCGGTGGCCAGATCGGCGAGCAGGTAGGCCAGCTCGGCGACCCGGTCGGCCAGCTCGGCCAGTCGCGGATCATGCTCCCGCTCGGCCTCGAGGAGTCGGCTGGCCGATGCCAGCAGGCTGGCGGCGTCGGCGTCGGCGTCGTCCGTGCCGGCCAGGGCCTCGTGCGCCTGCGCAGTCGCGCTCACGAGCCCGTCGGCGTGGGCGAGCCGCTGCTCCTCGGCCCGCAGGTCGTCGTCCTCGTCGGGTTGCGGCTCGACCGCCGCGATCTCCTCGAGCCCGAACCGGAGCCGATCGACCTCGCGAAGCCGCTCCTCCGCTTGTTCCCGCAGCTCTCGCAGCTCCGTCTCGACCTCGCGCCACCGGGCGTACGCCGGTCGGTAGCGATCGAGTACGCCGCTGATCCGGTCGCCGCCGAACCGATCGACGGCATCGCGCTGGGCCACGGGTCGCAGCAGGTGGTGCTGGTCGGACTGACCGTGGACGGTGACCAGATGCTCGCTGAGCCGACCGAGGACGCCGGCCGGCACGGTCACGCCGCCGAGGTGGGCGCGCGATCGGCCCTCGGCATTCACGGTCCGGCTCAGGATGAGGGTGTTGTCGTCGAGCTCGCCACCGGCCTCGGTGACCTGCTCGGTGATCAGGCCGACGCGGTCGGCGCTGCCGTCGACCAGGACCCGAGCCTCGACCCGGGAGCGGGACTCACCACGCCGGACCAGGCCCGGATCGGCTCGGCCGCCACACAGCAGGTCGAGGCTCGTCACCACCATGGTCTTGCCGGCCCCGGTCTCACCGGTGATGACGACGAAGCCGGGACCGAGCTCGAGCTCGGCCTCGTCGATGACCCCGATCGAGGCGAGTCGGATCTGCTCCCACATGGCCGTCAGCCTCCCGCTCCCGTGCCCGTACGGCCGCGCCAGCCGGTCACGGGGAGCTCGAACTTGCGTACGAGGCGGTCGGTGAAGGGTGCGCGATGGAGGCGGGCCAGGCGTACCGGCCACTCGCCACGGCGAACCTCGACCCGCGCGCCGCGCTCCAGCTCGACCCGGCGCCGGCCGTCGCACCACAGCACGCCATGCTCGGCGCCGGTGGTCGCGACCTCGATCGCGAGCACGGACTCCGGCGAGACGACCATCGGCCGGGCGAACAGCGCGTGGGCACTGATCGGCACCATCAGCAGTGCGGACACCTGTGGCCAGACGATGGGGCCGCCGGCCGAGAAGTTGTACGCCGTCGAGCCCGTCGGCGTGGCGCACACGACGCCATCACAGCCGAACCTCGACAGCGGCCGGGCGTCGACCTCGATCATGACCTCGAGCATGCGTTCGCGGGCGGCCTTCTCGACGCTGGCCTCGTTGAGCGCCCAGTCCCGTGCGACCGACTTGCCCCCGGCGAAGACCTCGACGTCGATCGTCAGCCGCTCCTCGACCTCATAGGTGCGGTTGACGACCCGGTCGACGGTGAACTCCATGTTGTCCACCTCGGCCTCCGCCAGGAATCCGACGTGTCCGAGGTTGACCCCGAGGAGCGGGGTCGCCGTGGGCCGGGCGAGCTCGGCTCCGCGAAGGATCGTGCCGTCACCGCCGAAGACGACGATGAGCTCGCAGCCCTCGGCCACGTCGGCTCCGGCGACGATCTCGGGATCGCCCGTCCAGGAGTTCAGCACGGCCGACTCGTTCTCGAGCAGCCGCACCCGCATCCCCGCCTTGGTCACCTGGGCGCAGAAGTCGGCCGCCACGGTGGCCGCCTCGGCGCGACCGGGGTGCGTCACGACCAGAACGCGACGCTCGTCGGACCGGCGGTCAGTCACTGCGCCACCTTCTCACCCGTGGGCCCCGACGCGACCAGGCGGGCGCTGGCGGCCTCGGTCAGCGGTGACAAGCCGCGCCGCAGCCACAGGAAGTACTCGACATTGCCGGCCGGCCCCGGAAGCGGACTCGGAGTCGCCTCGCGGGTCCCCCAGCCGAGCTCGTACGCCTTCGTCGCGACGCCGCGGACGGCCTCGGCCCGCAGCTCCGGCTCGCGTACGACGCCGCCCTTGCCGAGCCGCTCACGCCCGACCTCGAACTGCGGTTTGACCATGAGGACCAGGTCGCCGTCCGGCGCGCAGATCGACGTCAGTGCCGGGAGGACCAAGCGGATCGAGATGAACGACAGATCGCAGGTGACCAGGTCGACCGGGTCGCCGATTCGGTCGAGGGTGAGCTGCCGGACGTTGGTCCGGTCGATCACCTCGACGCGGGGATCTTGTTGCAGCGACCAGGCGAGCTGGCCATAGCCGACGTCGACCGCGAGCACGGCGGCCGCGCCGTGGCGAAGGAGGACGTCGGTGAATCCACCGGTCGAGGCGCCCGCGTCGAGGCAGCGTTTGCCGGCCACCGTGAGGCCAAGGGGCTCGAAGACCTCGAGCGCTCCGGCCAGCTTGTGCCCGCCGCGGGAGACGAAGTCCTCGCCGTTGGCATCCTCGCTCACCACCAGGGCGACGTCGGTGGTCACGGCGGTGGCGGGCTTCTCAGCGACCCGGCCGGCGACCAGCACCCGTCCGTCGTGAACCAGCGACGCCGCATGGTCCCGCGACCGCGCCAGACCACGACGCACCAGCTCGGCGTCGAGTCGCAGTCGTCGCGGCATCGTGGGCTCTCAATGCCCCAGGTCAGGCGTCGGAACTCTCGGACGTCGGCGTGGCCGCCGCCGTCAGCGCGTCGCGGAGCCGGCCGTGGAGCTCGTCGTAGATCTCGCCGTGCTGCTCGACCGGCAAGCCGTCCAGCTCGTCGAGTCGCCGCAAGGCGGTATCGATCTCGGCGTGACCGGTGGTGACGTGGTCCTCAGGCTCCGGGTCGGGCTGCCCGGTGTCCGGGTACGCAGGGTGTGGTGGGTCCGAGTCGGCCAGCGAGGCGCCTGCGTCCGCGGCGCCTGATCCCGGGTTGGGCGGCACCGGGCCTGCGTCCGCGGCGCCCGAAGACGCCGGGTTCGCGCTTCCGGCGTCCGGCTGCCCAGAATCTGCGGACGCGGGGTCCGTGATCATGGCGTCCTCCGGGTCCGCAGGCGCGGCGTCTGCTGGCGACGGCTCCGGGCCCTCGGTCATCTGGTTCTCGATCTCGTCGGCCACGCCTGCATCATCTCGCGTCTCGACCCGGTCGGCCAAAGCAGCACGCGGGCCCGCATTGGATCAGCTGTCCTGCTCGCCCGCCTCAGTCGGTCCCTTCCCTCCCCTCGGTCGGTGCGCTGGCCGCCTTGCGCACCCGCTTGGCGCGGCTCACGTCGACCTCCATCTTGCTCGCCAAGCCATGCTGACCCCGCCAGAACCGGCGTCGCAGCGCGCCCTCGACCAGGACGATGTCGCCCACTCGCACAGCGCCGAGGACGGCACGGGGCCGGCTGGTCCAGGCCACGCAGTCGATGGTGTCGACGGTGGCACCGCGTCCGCGCCGACGACGCGGCGGCCGTGGCACCACGATCCGCACCGACAGCAGACGGTCGCCGCTCGGGAGCTCACGGCCCTGGGGTTCACCGCTCACTCGCCCTGACAGCCGCACATCGTTGACGTACTCGTCGTCTGGCGTCTCCACTGACCTCACCTCGACACCAGGATGGGCTCCGAGCGAGCCGGATAGTGGTACCGCTGACCAGGCTGTGGATAACCGAGCCCGGCTCAACGGCTGTGGGCAAAGCGAGCCGGACCGGACTATTGGCGGGACTCCAGTGCGGCGGCCCGGGCCGCGGCATCCGTGGCCGACTGGTCGTCGGCTGCGACGGCGCGGTGGAACCACTCCAGCGCCGCCTCGGGCCGATCGGCCGCCTCCAGCGCGTCGGCATAGGCGTAGCGGAGCCTCGCGACCCACGGCTCGCGCGCCTGGCTGCCCGACACGGCGGCCTCGAGCAGCTGGAGCGCCGCCGGCAGCTGTCCCATGTCGCGGCGTGCACCGGCGGCGACGATCGTCATCTCGGCCTGGCCGGCGGCGTCGAGCCGCTCGACGGCGGGATCTCGGGACAGCCGAATGGCCCGCTCCGGGCGCCCGAGGGCGCGCTCGCAGTCGGCCATGATCGGCAGGTAGTCCTGTGAGCCGGTCATCCGGCGCGCCGCGCGGAGCTCGGAGAGCGCCTCGGCATAACGTCCGGCCGCATAGGCCGTTTCGCCGCAGGCCTCGCGTACGACGCCGACGCGGGCGGCCAGCTTCCGCGCGGCCAGTGCGTGCTCGTGAGCCTTGGCCGGATCCTCGTCGATGAGTCGCCCGGCCATCACCAGATGCCGGCCGACGCGCTCGGCGAGGTGGTCGGGGAGGCCTCTGAGCTGGCGGCGGACGAAGCCGGACAGTTGCGCTGCTGTGACGTCGTCCGGTATCTCAGGGCCGGTCGGCCGATCCGGCGGACCCGACTTTGGCGAATCCGGCCGCCGCCCCTGTGACCGGCCGGTGGACCGGGTCGAGCCGTCCCGCCGCGGGCGGCGATCCGGTCGCTCGCCTCGGGGTCGCTTCGAACCGGGACGCTGCCGCCTCTGCTCCGCAGCCACTGCCCTCTCGCTCCATTCTGGCCATGCCCGGGACGTCGAGCTCCAGGCCTTGTACAGCACGAAAGGCCGCCCGAAGGCGGCCTTTCGTGAAAGTATGCTCGGCGACGTCCTACTCTCCCACGCGGTCTCCCACGCAGTACCATCGGCGCTGAAGGGCTTAACTTCCGGGTTCGGAATGGAGCCGGGT